>JAAZYN010000242.1 GCA_014239625.1 Myxococcales bacterium
CCGGTCCGATCGATATACAACCGGCGCAGCTTCGATAACCGATAGGCCGCGCGGAGGTCGCGCAGCAGGGCTCCGTGTTTGAGACCTGCTGCGACCGCGCACAACAGCGCCGGGTCCCAGAGCCGGGCGGCGGCCAGCGGAGCTCCCGCGGCGATCACGGCCAGGGCTGCTCCCAGCGGACCGGACACCAGGCTCGGTGCCCCTGAGACCAGAATGAACGCCGCGCCGGCCGCTCCCAGGATGGCCAGCGTCACGCTCACGATGGCCCAGGCCGTCCGCGCCTCGAACCATCGCTGGTCTTGGGTCGGCCGACCGCCGCCGCGGCGGGCGCGATGTTCGCCGACGACCTCCACGACGTCGGCGATCCGAGCGACGGCCGACCGGGGGTTGGGCGCCGTGACGCTCACCGCCACCGCTCCGGCCACCAGCCGGGCGCCCGCAGCCACGTAGTGCCCAGGGCCCGCCTCGATGGGCTCAGGGGGGGTGCCGCCGAAGGCTGGGTCGACCACGTGGCCGCTTCCGGCGGTGATCATACCGTCGGCCGCGACGATCTGTCCGGCGCGGACCACCGTGGTGTCACCGACCGACAGGTCTTGAGGGCGCACGGTGTAAAAGCCCCCGGGCTGCGCGACGACCGCTTCGGTGTCGATGGCGGCGCGGACCTCCAGCAGCGGCGCGCGTGCCCGACGGCGAAGCGTATGGCCGAGCCAGTCGCCCACGATGGTGGTGGTGAGGATGAGCATGGATGCGAAGAACGCCGGCTCTCCGCCGGTGAAGAAGAGCCCCACCGAGGCGGCGAACACACCGACGCCGAGCAGCAGCGGCAGGCTGTCGGGGGTGGGGCGTCCCGAGAACAGCCGGCGGGTGGCGCGCGTCAGCGTGGGGCGGGCCCCCCAGCCCACCATGGCGGCGGCGAGCAGCGCCTGCGCGTTCAGCGCGACGGCGCGGGCTTGCTCGTTGAAGCTCCCGTCGAGGGCGACGACCAGAGCGGAGATCCCGGCCAGGGCGAGTAGCGCGACGGACCGGCGGGTGGCCACGGTCAGGCGTCCTGCGGTGTGTGCCGCGTCGCGTCGCGTTCGCGCCGGATCCGCTTCCTCCAGAGGCACCGCCGTGAGCTGCTCGTCGTCGAGGAGCGCCGTGATGAATGAGGCCGAGATCTGCGCCGGGAACAGGCGGACCACGAGCCGCCCGCTCAGCTCGTCCACTCGCGCATCGATGACCCCAGTCAGCTGCCTGAGTCGGCGCTCGACGCGTCGGGCCAGGCTCTGGGTGACGACGCCGTGGAGCGCGAAGGTGACGCGGTCGAGCGGCGGCGCCAGCACGCGCGCGGCGGTCAAGGCCTGGTCGACATCGGGGAGCGACCCGGTCGGGTGACGCGCAGCGCGGCGCTCCTGCGGAGGGATGATGCGCAGCTGCAGGGGCGCGCTCACGAGCGGTTGCGTTCCGTGATCAGTCGCGCCACGGCGTCCATCCGTTGGCCGTCGGTGCGCCGGACGGCGGATTTGGGGAAGCGTCGTTTGAACGCGTCCTGGTCGAGCCCCATCAGCGACTCGAGCTCGGGCCGCAGGTTCTCCGGCCTCGGCGCCAAGGCGGCGTGGGTGGTGGCGGGCGCCTTGGTGTTCCAGGGGCAGACCTCCTGGCACAGATCGCAGCCGAACACGTGTTGACCCAGGGCCTCGGGGTCGATCACCGCCGTCGGTTCGTCGCTCTCGATGGTCCACGTGGCGATGCAGCGGCGCGCATCCAAGACGTAGGGCGCGACGAACGCGTCGGTGGGACATACGTCCAGGCACCGACGGCAGTTGCCGCAGCGATCCAGGCCGGGTGGGTCGACCGCCAGCTCCAGCGGAGTCAGGACCACGCCGAGGAAGACGTAGGAGCCGAGGGTGCGGTGAAGCAGCAGCGTGTTCTTGCCAATCCAGCCGAGCCCCGCGGACTGGGCCAGGGCCTTCTCCAGGACCGGGCCAGTGTCCACAAAGACCCGGTGAGCGTGGCTGGGATAGCCCAGCGCTGGGTCGGCCTGGAAGGCTCGGGCCAAGCGAACCAGCATCTTGCGGACGTGGACGTGGTAGTCCTTTCCCTGCGCGTACCGGGCGATCCAACCTTGCTCGGAGGTGGGCGGCTGCTCCAGGTACCCCGGCGTGTCGCTGCCGTAGTTGGCGGCGACGACGACCACCGAGCGGGCTTGGGGGTGGAGGCGCCGTACATCGCTGCGCAGGCCGCGCCGCTCCTCGTCCTCGTGCAGCCAGGCCATGTCCGCGCCGTAGCCCGCGGCCATCTGATCGGCGTAGCGATGAAACGCCTCGCCGAGCTCACACCCGGTGATGCCGACCGCGTCAAACCCTATCTCTGTCGCGAGCGCCTTGACTCGCAGGGCCCGGGTGTGGGAGTCGGCGTCCATGCGCTTGGTCGTCACCATCGTCAGTTGGATCGTGCTCATCGTTGCGGCCGGATGCGATCCGGATCCGCGGGAGCGTTGTGGCGCAATGTATGACCACCTCACCGAGATCGCCGACCGGCGGGCGGATGGCAAGCTCAAACGGGACTTTGTCGCGCTCTGCGCGGAGACCTGGGATGAGCAGCGTTCGGCATGCCTGACAACCGCCACGACCATCAAAGATGCGCTCGCGTGTCGGCCGGAGAAGGTTCACCCGGGCTGACCGGGTGGCGCGCGTCGCAAGCGCGGTCTCACTCAGCGAATCGAGATGGCTGCGCACGAGATTCGCCAGGAGCTTTGTCGCCGGCGAGGCGCGCGGCCGGAACCGTAGCGGCCACCTCGAGGCCCTCCGTCGCCGCCAGCGACGCAAAGAACCGGTGAGATCCCGTTCGAGCGTCTGGGTTCGCGGCGTCAGGGGGTGTGGCGCGACAGGGTCATCGCGAAGAGCGGCTCGCCGTTGCGGCTGATGGACATCCTCACCGGCGCGCCGGGTAGTTTTTTGGCGAACCACAGCCGCGAGAGGGTCTCGGCGCCGTCGCTGTGGCGTGCCATCACGACGTAGACCATGCACTCGAAGGTGCCCGCGCCGACGGTCGTGGAGCCCTCGCGGATCGTGGTAGAGGCCGCGTCGTACCGTGCGTGCATGCGGAGTTGTTCCCACGTGACCTCCGTGCTCACCACCGGCCCCAACGAGACCCCTGTCAGGTCCGTGTTGTGAGAGCTCACCGTGGCGTTCACGTCGGTGACGTTGCTAAACGTCAGGATCCGGCGACCCGTCGGCTTGCCTTTGACGTGGACCGCGAAGGTGTACTGGCGCCCGTCTCGGGTAGCCACGCGGATCTCACGCGCCGAAAATGGGGTCGGTGCATACTCCGGTGGCGCGGCGGCGCTCGGAGCTGGAGCGGCGGCGCCACATCCGACCAGCAGGAGCCCGCACAGCAACGAGCCGCAGAGCCGCCGCTTCAACATGGCGTTAGAGCTTCGGGCCCGCGGCGAGGATGGCGTGTGAGGATCCGCTCTCGTAGGTCTTGAAGTTCTCCCGGAACAAGCCGGCCAGCTTCTTGGCCGCTCGGTCGTAGTCGTCCGTCGACGACCAGGTGTTGGCTGGCCACAGCAGCTCATGGGGTACGTTGGGGCAGCTGGTGGGCACCCTGAACCCGAAGATCGCGTCGTTCTTGAACTCGCCGTCGACCAGGCTGCCTTCGTGGATGGCGTCGATGATCGCTCGGGTGTGGCCGAGGCTGAAGCGCTCGCCGACGCCGAACGGGCCACCGGACCAGCCGGTGTTCACCAACCAGACGTTGGCGCCGTGGGTCGCGATCTTCTGCGCCAAGAGCTCCGCGTACCGGGCCGGGTGGTGCACCAGAAACGGGCCGCCGAAACAGGGGGAGAAGGTCGCCTCGGGGTCGGTGACCCCCATCTCGGTGCCGGCGACCTTGGCCGTGTAGCCGCTGATGAAGTGATACATGGCCTGGTCGGGTGACAGCTTGCTCACCGGCGGGAGGACACCAAAGGCGTCGCAGGTCAGGAAGATGACGTTCTTCGGGTGTCCGCCGACGCAGGGGATCTTGGCGCTCTCGATGTACTCGATGGGATAGCTGCCACGAGTGTTTTTGGTGATCGAGGTGTCGGCGAAGTCGACCTCTCGGGTGTCCGCGTCGTAGACGACGTTCTCGAGGACCGCGCCGAACCGAAGCGCGTTGTAGATGTCCGGCTCGTTGGCGGGGGAGAGATCGATCATCTTGGCGTAGCAGCCCCCCTCGATGTTGAAGACCCCGTCCTCGCTCCAGCAGTGCTCGTCATCGCCGATAAGCAGACGCTTGGGGTCCGCTGACAGGGTCGTCTTGCCGGTGCCGGACAGACCGAACAGCACCGACGCTTCGCCGGTCTCACGGTCCTCTGTCGCCGAGCAGTGCATCGACAAGACGTCTCGCTTCGGCATCAAGTAGTGCATGATGGTGAAGACGCCCTTCTTCATCTCGCCCGCGTACTGGGTACCCAGGATGACGAACTCCTTGCGTTCGAAGCTCAGGCAGACGCTGGTCTTCGACGTCATGCCCTCGGTGTAGCTGTTGGCGGGGAACTCGCCGGCGTTGTAGACGACGTAGTCGGGGGTACCGAAGTCGGCCAGCTCCTCGTCGCTCGGGCGGATCAGCATGTTGCGCATGAACAGGGCGTGGTACGCGCGTGACGTGATGATCCGGACCTTGATCCGATAGGTCGGATCCCAGCCGGCGAAGCCGTCCACGACGTACAGCTTCTCCTGGGTGTTGAGGTAGTCCAGGGCGCGCGTCCGGTTGATCATGAAGGTGTTTTCGGAGACCTCCATGTTGACCGGACCCCACCAGACCTCATCCTCCGAGGTCGTCTCGCGCACGATGCGCTTGTCGGTCGGGCTGCGGCCAGTCTTGTCGCCGCTCATCGCCACCAGGGCGCCGGTGTTGGTGATCGCCGTGCCGGGCTCGTTGCGGAGTCCCGATTCGTAGAGCTCCGCTGGGATTCGGTTGCGGAGGACGGTGCCTACGTGGATCCCGTGCTGCTCGAGGGACAAGGGTTTGCTCGCCATATGCCAACTCCGAGGCCGTCTGTGACGCTTAGTGAGGGTCGAGTGCCGTCTCTATTGCAGGATGGCCCGATGGGTTCAAGGGCTTCCGCTTTACCGTTGGCGGGTTGGGCCCTGGCGAACGGTCACTCGGTGCTCGCCGGGCGCGGTGAGGCGGCCGATGGGCGTCGAGTTGAGCCCTGCTGATCGCAGGTTTGCGGCGACCTCGTCGGCCGCGCCTGGGGCCGCCGCGATGAGCAGCCCGCCGCTGGTCTGCGGATCGCACAGTATCTCACGTTGCGCATCGGTTATCGGACCGACGTGGTGCCCGTAGGACGACCAGTTCCTGCCTGTGCCCCCTGGAACACAACCCTGCGCTCGGTAGGCCTCGATGGCCTCCGGGTGAAGCAGGGGCACCGACGCGTAGTCGATCTCGGCGCTGACCTGGCTCGCCGCGCATAGCTCGGACAGGTGACCCATGAGCCCGAACCCGGTCACGTCGGTCATCGCGTGGACCGCTGGAAGCTCCCCTAGCTGGGCGCCCACTGTGTTCAGCACGAGCATGCTGTCGCGGGCCAGGGTCGCGTGGCGATCTGCCAAGGCGCCGCGTTTCTCGGCGGTGGTCAGGATCCCAACTCCGAGCCCTTTGGTCAAAAACAGCTGGTCTCCTACCTCACCGCCTCCGTTTTTTTTGAGGTTCGCGATGCGCACCCGCCCGGTGACGGCGAGCCCGAAGATGGGCTCTGGGGAGTCGATGCTGTGTCCCCCAGCCAGCGCAATACCCGCCTCGGCGCAGGCTTGGCGGGCGCCGTTGACCACGGCTCCGGCCACCTCTGGGGGCAGCTTGGTGAGCGGCCAGCCGAGGATGGCGATGGCCATCAGCGGCTCGCCGCCCATGGCGTAGACGTCGGACAGCGAGTTGGCGGCAGCGATGGCGCCGTAGTCCTCGGGGCTGTCCACGATGGGCGTGATGAAATCCACCGTGAAGGCGAGCTCGGGACCGGACTGCGGACGCACGAGTGCCGCATCCTCGAGGGGCCCCACGTCGGAGGCCACC
>JAAZYN010000243.1 GCA_014239625.1 Myxococcales bacterium
AGGTCGCCGCTGGGCCACGGAGAGCGGCTGTCAGGTGCGGCCCCGGGCGTCTCCAGAAGGTCGACGTTTCGGCGCGCGAGGCGGCTCTGGTGAAACCTTGGGCAGGGCTGAAGCGCCGCGCCGGCGCTTACAGCCCGCAGCTCGCCAGCGCGTCGGTGCAGGCCGCGTTGCTGGCTCCCGGGCCGTCCATGCAGGTGACCAGAGCGTCGTAAGCGTTCGCGCATTCACCCCGCATGCACGTCCCCAGCGTGCTGCCCAGCGTGAACGATCCATAGGCGCATTCGACGAAGCACTGCTGCGGGTGAGCCTGAGCGCGTCGCCGGACTGCAAAAACACGTGCTCGTCCGGCAAGAACGCATACGTCTGCTGCCAGTTGAAGTCCCACTCGGGGACCGACACCAGACACTCCTCGTTCCCGTCGGCTCGCACCAGCGCGACGCTGAGCGACGAGCCGAGCAGGTGCATGTGAGCGCCGAGCCCGGCGAGCTCGAGTGGCTGGTCGCCATAGTAGGGGACCGTCATCGACTGGATCACCGCCGGCTCGCCCGCCGGGATCGACAGGCTGCGGACGGCCAGCGGGCGACTGGACGCCAGCATCGCCGGCTCCTGGTCGCTGACGATGAGCTCCAGGCTCGTGGAGTCAGGGGCCGGAGTTGCCGACAGGGTGTTGTAGTGGACCTGCATGACGACCTTGCTCCCGGACGAGATCCGCGTCCCTACGTCCCGGCCCGACCCATCCGAGGGGCGCGTTCCAGGGACCCAGCCGGCGATCAAGGTGGCCGCCGTGCCGCCGCCGTCATCCTCTCCGGGCAGTGGCCCGCCGAAGCACGTATAGCCCTCACCCGGATCCGCGGTGTCCGCCTGCTCGACGCTCGAGAGCATGGCCTCGGCCACCGCGTAGACCAGCACGTGGTGGACCAGCGCCCTCGCCCCTGGCAGCACCTGGGAACCCTTGACGTAGACGGTCTGTGGGAAGTCGAGGTCGAGCACGAAGCACCGGTAGTCGTCGGGCCTGGCGGCGTCCGGGGTGTACGCCGACATCATGCGCCCCACATGGGTGGCCACGAAGGGAGCGGCCGCCGGGGTCTCGGGCGGCGCGTACGTCGCCAGGTCGCCCGCTGGAGCGCCAGCCTCGACCCAGGCCCGGAACGTGGCTTGATCCGACGCGGGCATGACCCGCTGATGCTCATAGGTGCGGCAGGATGGATCCGGCATCCAGGGGGGCATCTGTCCCGACTCGATGGCTTGAAGCGCTGCGCTGGAGACCTGCGCCAAGCTGTCGAAGGAGTCGAGCGCGAAGGGCGCCGCGCCACCGTCCACGTGGCAGGACGCGCAGTGCGCGTCCATGATGGGCTTGACGTGACCCCAGTAAGTCGGCGCGTCGGGGGCGACGCCGTCGGGCGACGAGGCGTCCGGCGAGGCGTCCGGCGAGGCGTCCGGCGAGGCGTCCGGCGAGGCGTCCGGCAAGGAGGCGACGTCGTCACCCAAGCAGGCCGGTGATGTGACGAGTATCATTGCGAAAAGGGTGCGGGTCATGGGGCTCACGGGTTCTCCTGCCTCGTCGGCTCGGCGGAAAATAGCACGGCCGCTCGGCGGGAGGGGAGCGCTCGCCATCACCCGTGTAACCAGGAGCGTGCGTCCCAGGATGCCCCTGGGGGCGCTCTGATCAGAGCAACTCCAGGAGGTGTTCGACCGGGCGTCCGATCAACCCGGAGCGTGTGCGTCCCAGGATGCCCCTGGGGGCGCTCTGATCAGAGCAACTCCAGGAGGTTTTCGACCGGGCGTCCGATCCTGGCTCGGTCGCCTACGACGCCAATCGGACGTTGGATCATGGTTGGATGCCGAGCCATGTGCGGCACCAGGACGTCGTCGCCCTCGTCGCCCGACAGCCCGAGCTCCTTGACCGCCTTGTCTCGTGTCCGGAGGATGTCTCGGGCGCTGAGCCCGAGCTTACGCAGCACCTCCCGCAGCTCGCCCTCGTCCAGCGGTTGCTTGGTGTACTCGCGGTATGTGAACTCGGCGCCCTGTTCTTTGAGCAAGGCGACCGCCTTGCGACACGTGCTTCACGTGCGTTTGCAGATGAGAGTGAGCATGGCCGCACCATACCCACTCCCAGCCCTGACGTCAGCTGCGCCGAGCAGGTTCTCTCGCGGGGAAGTTCGGTCGACCCCTGCGCCAGCCTGGTCTCGAGGCGGTGCCCCCTTGACGCACCGATGCAGGCCACCCATCGTCACCCGACTCGAGGCGCTGGCCGCCCGCCTGGGCGGACGAGCAGATCAGCTCAGGATCTCCGCCAGCGGACCCTGGGCGATGAGGCTCGTCCCCTCGTTGCCAAAACGTGCGATGGACTCCGACGCCGCGTGGGCCAAGGTCGTGAAGAAGCTCGACACCTGTCGGTGATCGCTCCCTCCGGTGGTCAGGCCCGGGTAGCCGATCGTCTGGCCGTTGGTCTGCAGCCCCAGCGCCGAGCCGCCGATGACCAGCATCGGCCACTCGGAGGCCGTCGAGTGATGCTGCTCGCCGTTGTCGCCCATGTACACGATCACGGTGTGGTCCAACATCGTGCCGCCGGCCTCCGGGATGGCCTCGAGCCCGCGCGCCAGCCCCGCGGTCAGGGCGATGTAGTCGCGGGAGATGTCGTGAATGGTGTCGATGAACGCGGCGTTGCCACTGGACTCGTGGTGCAAGTCGTGCCGCCGGCGACCATCGAGGACGCCGTTGTATGCCGGGAACTCCAAGTCGAAGGGGCCGCCCGTGCCGATCCCCAGCACCACCACGTTCGTGAGGCCTCCGATGAGCGCGGCGCGGGCCATCTGAAACTGCGCCTCGAGGCGGTCCCTGGGATCCGTGGATTGATACAGCGCAATGGCTTCGGGACCGTCCGGCTTCACCGTCGTCAGCACGTCCGACATGGCCGTCAGGGTCGCCTGACGCTCGAGCAGCTCTTCGAGCGCCGTCTGATATCCGATCAGCTTGGCGCGTTGGTCGTCTCCGCCCACAAAGCAGCTGAGCTTCTTCTGTGTGCGCGTCAGGCCGAAGTCGATGAGGTCGCCGCGCCGTTGAAACGCTCCCACCTGTTCCGGCGTGCCCACCGACGCGAAGAGGTTACCGTAGGCGGTCGTCGGATCGACGATCAACGGTGCCGGGCGCCCTGCGGCATAAGCGCACGTGACGTAGTTGAGCCGGGAATTGGCCGAGGTCGGCTCTACACCGAGACGGACCGCATCGAAGGGGGTGCTCTGTCGGACCTGGGGAAGGCTCGACAAGAAGGCGTCGATGGTGGCGCCTCCCGGAGCGTGAAGGCTGGCCCGGGCGCACGCCAACGCGCCGGAGAAGGTGTAGTGTCCGCCGCCGGCGATCTTGTTGGACAACCCGTAGATGACGGCGGATTTGTCCTCGAGCGATGACTCTTCGCCGTTGGCTGCCAGGGGTCCCAGGGATCTGGCCGAGGCCAAGCCGGAGTCCGGCACCACGATGGGGGCGGTGTGTTGGTAGTCTCGGTACCACCAGCGCTGGTTACCGATCGGTTGGACGTTGCTGCTATCGAAGGCTGCGCGCGCGGCTTGCGACAGCAGCGCTGCGGGCTCGACGCAGTTGCCCTCCACCACGAAGACGAAACGACACGGCGTCCCATCCGCTCCCAGCGCGCGCCGGGTCAAGCCCCCGAAGAGGGAGGCGCCGAGCCCGAGGGCCGCGGCGGATTGCAAGAAGTGTCTGCGGGTGACCATCATCGACCTCCTTACTCGCACACGGCGTCAGGGTTGTGGGTGCGGTACCGGAAGGTGTCGCTGGTCACCAGCGCGGCGAGCATGTCGCTGAAGGATCCGCGCTCGTCGTAAGCCGTCTCCATCCGGTCGAGAGTGCACGCGTCGGCGAGCTCTTCGTCGCGCCCTGCGAAGTAGCGGAAGGTCTGGCGGATGAAGCAGCGCTTGGCGACCTGGGAGGTGGAGAACGCCTCGACCAGCTCGATGGGGCTGGAGTACTCGCCGTGCAGCGCCGGATCGGGCATCGCTCCTTGGGGACCCATGGCCGGCTCCGCGTCCAGCGTCGTAGAGCCATCCACCGGGCCCTGAAAGCCGTTGGCCCCGTCCTCGGCGGCGTGATCCCACGCGCGCAAAAAGCCCGCGTGATTGTACGCCTCGAAGGCGAACCCGAGGCTGTTCATACGCACGTGGCAGAACATGCACTCCGACCGCGCCTCGATGCTCTCCTCGACCCGCTTGCGCGCCGACGTGTCGGGGCCGCCGGGTTCCAGCATGGCCTCGATCCCCTGAACCTTGGTCAGCGGTGGGATGTATTGGCAAAACAGCTTCTCGCGAATCCATTTTCCGCGGTGGACGATGCTCGGGCCGTCCTCGAAGAAGTCCCCGTGCGCCGCCAGCCAGGCCGGGTGGGTCAGGACCCCGGCGCGCTCGTCGGGCGGGAGGGTTACCCAACGCGCCTCGTCGGTTTGATCCACGTGGTCTTCGACACCGTACGGGAGGGTGACGAATCGTTTGGATTTCCACGAGGAGCTGTAGCATCGGCCCGACAGGCATACGCTGGAACACTCGCTGTCGTCGGTGCACGGCGCTCCTGGGCTCGTGGAGGGCAGGAAGAACCGGCGGGTGGTCAACAGCTCGCGGAAGACGTCCTCGTCCTCCACCACGATCCGGGCGATCATGTCGTCGAGCTGCTCGACCATGGTCGGCTCGGCGCCGTAGTAGCCGGACCTGAGGTTTCCGTAGGAAGCTCCGGCTGTATAGTCGGAGTAGCCCGGGAGGCTGTTCGGATCGAAGCTCTGCAGCGTGTACTTGGTGGTGGCTGTGATCGTGTCTTTGAAGTCGGTCGGGAAGCTCGCGTATCCGAGCCACTCGCGAAAGAAGTCGCGGATCTTCGGGGCCAGCCAGTAGTCGCCGCGGTACAGGCGCGTCTCGTTGAGCTTGAGCTCGACGTTGAGGTCGTTTCGCTCCGGGTCTACGCCGCCGATGGTCTGGGCCACCAGCTGCGCGAGGACCTGGGGCTCCTGGATGGAGCCGTCCTCGATGGCGGCCTCGATGTCCCCCAGATACCCTCCCGCGGGACCCGTCCAGCTGCTCCCGCCGGGCCCAGCGGCGGAGTGAAACGAGGCGGTGGCCCCAGGGCCACGCTCGGTCAGGGTGTAGGCGAGCGATTTGCCCAGCTCCCAATCGGTCAAACGGTGCCTCCCGTGGGCGTCGGGAGGGCCCGCCCCGAGCTCTTGACGAAACAGCGCTGCCGGCATCAGCCACGCGGCCGAGACCACCTGAGACAGGGTCTGCTGGCGTTCCAGTCCGTTGGACGCCTCGGCGTCCAGCGCGGCGTCCAGCAGCGCCTCGAGATCGGCGTACTCGTCGTCGGTGGCCGGGCGAAACAGCAGCCCGTCCTCGATGAAACCCGACAGCCAGAGCGCTTTGCACGGCTCGTCGGGGGTCGCCCACATGCACTTGTACGGATCGTCCTCGTAGGTGTGGCGAATCCGTATCCCCGCATCGCGTCCGGTCCAGCCCGTGCCCGGGTGGTTGATCACGCTCAGGTAGAGATCCAGGGTCGTGACGTCGACCGTCACCCCCCGATCATAACTCGAGTAGGGCAGGGCAGGCGGGGCGTCGAAGGGATTCTGGCCCAGCGTCGAGGTCAGGCGATGGCCGCTCGCGCGGGTCAGCTCGTTTCGGCTGATGCGGCGCAATCGCGCCGGGCTCGACCCCGGCGGGGCATCCGCCGAGCACTCGAACAGCAGCGCCTGGGTGAAGCAGTTGGGGTCGGTCGCCTCCTGCATCCCGGTGCACAGTGGATCCCACTCGGGTCCGGAGGGGACGGGGACGTCGGGCCCCCGGACGTCAGGGACGATCAGGCCGTCGGGGAGGTTCACCTCGCCCAGGGAGCCGTCGGCCCCCGCGTCGCTGTACGTAACGGTCCGTCACCCAGCGCACCAACCAGCCATCGGGCGCGCGGTACTGTGCCGAGGGAGAGCGTTAGAGCCTGACTCAGACTGAGAACTTTCTGATCATGAAATGCCGCGGAGCAGTAGCGT
>JAAZYN010000244.1 GCA_014239625.1 Myxococcales bacterium
GCCCCGGTGTCCAACAGCGTCTGAAGGGCCCGTCGACGCTGCGGTCGCGGTACCAGTAACAACGGGTGGTCCCTCAGGTCACTGGGCAGGATGGCGCTCACGTCCTCTTCGTCGAGCAGCGCGAAGCTCGCTAGAGTTCGTGTGTCAGGTCGGTCGTTCGACCCGCCAAAGCCGAGCTGCTTTTTGGCGACGGTCGCCTTCGGAAACACCCAGTTGAATGTGTATACCGCTCCCTCATCCTCTCTGGAGTAGGACTCGAGCGCCCGACACAGACAGCGGATGAAGGACGACTTCGCCGACCCGTTGGGGCCGTGCAGCAGCACCAACCGAGTCACCCGTCGCTCGCTCACGAAGTTTGTGAGGATGCGATGTAGCTCAGCGTGAGCCTGTTCCTGGCCGATCAGTCGCCCGCGGCCCTCTTCGAATGGGGCGTCGAAGAGCTTTAGTCGAGCGATCTCACCGGCGGGACGCTGGATCGACTCTCGACCGAAATAGTCGATACATGCCTTGATGTATTGAGCAGACGATCGGACATGAAGCCTGGGCGCGGCGTTGAACGCGGCGAAATAGTCGTCAAAGGACATGACGCGGCGGTTGGAGGCGAACCGATCCGAGAGCTCGCCCTCGAGCTTGCGCAGCAGACCTAGAGTGTCGTTGTGATCAGGCATGCCCGGAGTGTAGCCGAGCTCGGCGGGGCGCGCCTACTTGACTGCCACCTTGATCGACACCGTAGCCTTCTCGAGCAGACAGGTCGTGGCGTTGCAGATCGAGAACTTGGCCTGCGCGGTGATCGTCTCCTCGCCGGAAGCTTTGCCCTTGGCGCCCATGGCCAGTGTCAGCGTGCCCTTGGCGATCTTCGCGTCCGTCTTCTTGTAGACCTTCTTGTCGAGCTCGACCTTGGTCGGCACGTTCGTGAACGTGACCTTGGTCGGATACTCGGCGTTGACCTTATACCCGCTGGTCGGGACGATCTTGAGGCTGAACGTACCGTGCTTGCCCACAGTCGTGTTCAACCCACCCACCGTGACCTTGTAGGCCTTGGCCTTGGCACTGTCGCCGAGCTCGGGCACCACGGCCCTGGCGGTGTCGCCGCCGCACGCTCCTAGCGCGGTCAAGGAAGCAGCGGAAAGGATCGCTGCGGCTGCGGCGAAAACTAGGACACGTCGCATCATAACCTCCAGAGGTCAGGCGTAGACCAGCGCTCAACGGTTGTTTGGGTAACAGCCTTGCCAGGACGAATCAAGGCACGGGGGTTGCAATCGGGTTCATCGAGATGCGCTTGGAGCCCAACTTGAGGGCCACAATACCGCGTACCGTCTTGCCGCGACGGGTGTATTCCACCTCGGCACACGTGGGCAACCCATCGAGGCCCAGACCGACACCATGCACGGTAAAGGTTTTCTGGGTCGTCTTGACGGTCTCAATACGGGCAGCACCGCCGAAGCGCAGCTTCCAGTCCACCCGAGCACCATGCTTGATCGTCCCTTTTCGAATCGAGATCCCCCCACGCACCTCGCCCCAGTCGACGGCGCACGTCTTTCCGACGCATGAATCCCACCACGTCGTTGGCTTGGGCTTCGCCGCTGCTACATCCTGGCCCGTTGGGCGCGGCATCTCTCCAGGCGCGGCCGCCGCAGCCGGTTTGGTCCCGACCTTTGCGCCAGCGCTTGTCCCCGCAGGCGCCTTCGTCGAGGCGACCGGTGCCGTCCCGATCTCGTCGGCCCCTCCAGCCTCAGGCTTGGCCGCAGGCTTGGCCGCATCAGCGCGCGGCGCAGGCTTGGCCGCGGCCGGCGCGGCGTCCTTCGATTTGAGGGTGCTCGGAACCTCGGCCCGCGCAGAGGGCTCGCTCGGGCCCCCACCGCTGACGAGGAGCCAGGTGATGCCATAGCCGACGGCAAAGCCGACGGCAAAAACGGCGATAGCGATGATGAGCTGCTTCTTCATGGGCGCCAAATCATAGTCATGGACGCGCTGCTCACAAGGGCGAGGTGACAATACCCCTTCAACGACCAAGGTCTGAGGTGTATTTCACAGGCGATCGTCGCCCGTACCTTCGCCGCCCAGCCCGATCTCGCGCTCACAGGAAAAGTATACAGGCCCCACACAGCGAGCGAGGCTTGGGGGTGGACTTTCAAGGACGATCGCTGACCCACTCTTCCCCATCCGGCCCGATCTCGCGCTTCCAGATGGGGACGTCCTGTTTGAGTCGGTCGATGAGCATGCGACAGGCACCGAAAGCCTCCGCGCGGTGAGGTGCTGCTGCGACAACGATCACCGCCACGTCTCCCACAGAGAGCATCCCGGTTCGATGCTGCACCGCCATACGGCTATCGGGAAAGGCCGCCTCCACCTCGTCGACGATCGCCTCGAGCTGTTTTTGAGCCATCGACTCGTAAGCCTCATAGAACAACCGTGTCACGGACCGGCCGCGGGCGTGGTCGCGAACCGCGCCCACAAAATGAACCAGCGCCCCGTCCCTATCCGTCATCACCAGGGCCTCCAGCGCGCGGCGGCGCTGAGCGTCGAGCGGTTCAGCGGTGAGAGCGACCCGCGGGGTAGCCGAGCCTCCCGCCACCGGCGGGATCAAAACGAGCTCGTCACCGGCTGTGAGCACGTGGTCGAGGTCGACGAACTCCCCGTTGACCGCGATCCTGATCGACGCCATCAGCGTGGCCAAGGGCGGATAGCGTTCCACCACCGCCGCCACGGCGGTGCCAACAGTCGCAGAACATGGCACCGTGAGCGACTCTTGGCTCTTACCAACGATCGAACGCACATGTGCAAAATAGAGGACGTTGAGGTCCATACACGCCCCGGATACACTCCCCGCCGCTTCGAGGTCAATCCGAAGCGGGACGCGGACACCCACCATGCAGCATCAGTCGACCCCGGATCGCCAGGGGTTTCAACAACTCGCTCGAGATCACAGCCTCATCGCGGTGTCGCGCGAAGTGCTCGTGGATCTCGACACGCCGGTCACCGCGTTCTGGAAGCTCAGACGCGGCGGCTTCTCCTTCTTACTCGAGAGCGTCGAAGGGGGCGAAAAGTGGGCCCGCTATACCTTCATGGGCACGGAGCCCAGAGCCGTCTACACGGCTCGCGGGACATCGCTGCGACGGCAGGATCTGGACGCTGGCACGGTGGAGACCATCCCCACCGATGATCCCTTCGCCACCATCAGCGCGCGGCTCATGAACCACCGGTTTTATGCAGACCCTGCCCTGCCCCGTTTCGTCGGTGGGCTCGTCGGCTCGCTCTCCTACGACGCCGTGCGCTGGATGGAGCGCCTGCCCGTGGAGAACGCGGTCGCCGAAGAGCCGCCGGATCTGTGCTTTCTCGAGACACGACTCACGCTGGTCTGGGACAACCTCAAACACCATGCGGTCCTCGTCTATCTGGCCCTGGTCTCCGACGACCCGGCTGGCGCTTATGATGAGGCGGAAGCTGCCCTCGACGCTGCGGTCTCCCGGCTGGCGCGCCCACTTCCTGACCTCCCGACGGCGCCCCCGTCAGGTCCCGTCGAGACCACCGCCAGCTGCAGCGACGACGAGTTCTGCCGGCACGTCGACGCCGCGCGTGACTACATCTCGGCCGGTGACATCATCCAGGTCGTGCTCAGCCGTCGCTTCACTCAACCCGCGGCAGGCTTGCACCCCTACCTGGTCTATCGAGCCCTGCGCGGTGTGAACCCGTCCCCCTATATGTTCTACTTGGAGTTGGGGACGACCACCATCGTCGGCGCCTCCCCCGAAGCGCTGGTCCGCTTGACGGATGGCATCGTGGAGACCCGTCCCATCGCCGGAACCCGACCCCGCGGCGAGACCGAAGCCGATGACCTGCGATTGGAAGCCGATCTGCGAGCAGATCCGAAAGAGCTCGCCGAGCACGTGATGTTGGTCGATCTCGCACGAAACGATGTGGGCCGCGTGGCAGCCGTCGGAAGCGTTGAGGTCAACGAGCGATTCAGCGTCGAGCGGTACAGCCACGTGATGCACCTGGTGAGTCACGTGCGCGCCGTGTGCCGCGACGAGGTCAGCCCGGCCGAGGTGGTGCGGGCCACGTTCCCGGCGGGCACGCTCAGCGGCGCACCGAAGATCCGCGCGATGGAGATCATCGAGGAGCTGGAGCCCATGCGGCGCGGCATCTATGGAGGCGCCATCGGCGTCGTGGGCGTGGACGGCAACACCGACCTGTGCATCGCCATTCGAACCCTGGTCGCCCGCGCTGACACGTTCTCGGTGCAAGCCGGCGCCGGCCTGGTCTACGACTCGGTGCCGCAGAGCGAAGCCGACGAGACCCGTAACAAAGCGCGAGGGATGCTCCGCGCCATCGAGGTGGCGCGCGAGCTCTTTGCGCCGGGAGGGCAGTCCCGGTGAAGGTCACTCACAGCCCCTCGTTGCTGATGGTCGATAACTACGATTCGTTCACCTACAACCTGGTCCAGTACCTGGGCGAGCTCGGCGCTGAGGTGGAGACCGTCCGCAACGACGACCTCTCAGTCGAGGAGGTGCTGTCGCGCCACGCCGACGGGATCGTCATCTCCCCCGGGCCGTGTACGCCAACCCAGGCCGGCATCTCCGTAGAGTTGATTCGACGCGCTTCGGGGAGAGTGCCGCTGCTCGGCGTCTGCCTGGGTCACCAGTCCCTCGGCGTCGCCTTTGGTGGCCGCGTCATCCGCGCCGGGCGCATCATGCACGGCAAGACCTCGCCGGTACGCCATCAGAACACCGGCATGTTCGCCGGCCTCCCGAACCCGATGACCGCCACCCGATATCACAGCCTCACCGTCGCCGCTGAAGACCTCCCCGCGGCGCTGGTCCCCGATGCCTGGACGGACGAGCCTGACGGCACCGCCATCATCATGGGCATGCGACATCGCGAACACCCGACCTTTGGGGTTCAGTTCCACCCCGAGAGCATCTTGACCGAGTGCGGCAAGGGCCTGTTGGCCAACTTCCTCAAGGAGACCACATGACCTCGTCGACAGTAGCCACGGCGCTGGGGCTCGTTGTCAGCGGCAAGCATCTGACGCGCGACCTGATGGGCGCGGCGATGGGCGCGATCATGGACGGTGAGGCGACGGACGCGCAGATCGCTGGTCTCCTGATCGGCCTGCGAATGAAGGGCGAGACCGTCGACGAAGTCGCTGGGGCGGTGGCGGCTATGCGACGCCGAGTGACCCCGGTAGACATCACCGGCGACGCCGACGCGGTCCTCGACACATGCGGCACCGGAGGCGACGGCGCCGGGACCTTCAACATCTCGACGGCCGTGTCGTTCGTGTGTGCCGCGGCCGGCTGCGTGGTCGCCAAACACGGCAACCGCGCCATCTCCAGCAGCGTGGGATCCGCAGATGTCCTCGAAGCGCTTGGTGTCCGAATCGATCTAGCGGCCTCGCAAGTCTCCGTGTGTATCGCCGAGGTGGGCATCGGCTTCATGTTCGCCCCCACCCACCACGCCGCGCTCCGCCACGCCATGCCGGCCCGGCGCCAACTTGGTGTCCGCACCCTCCTCAATCTGCTCGGGCCGCTGACGAACCCTGCGGGCGCGACCCATCAGCTCATTGGCCTGTTCACCGGCGACAGGTTGGTCACCGTCGCCGAAGTCCTGGGGCGTCTGGGATCGCGGCGAGCGCTGGTCGTCCATGGCGATGATGGGCTCGACGAGCTCACCCTCGGCGGCGCCACCCGGATGGCACTCGTCGACGCGGGCGTCGTGTCTGAGCTGACGATCCGACCCGAGGACGTAGGCCTCACGCCCGCGACGTCGGACGCACTGGCCGGCGGGGACGCGAACTACAACGCCGACATCCTGCGAGCCGTCCTGTCGGGCCGGACGACCGGCCCGAGGACCGATATCGTGCGACTCAACGCAGGGGCCGCCCTCTGGGTAGCCGACAAGGCGCCAGACCTGGCGGCGGGCGTGGCGCTGGCCACAGATGTCATCGCGTCGGGTCACGATAGCGTCCAGCACAGTGTTGGTGGTGGCGATCATGCGTCAGCGCCCAGCGCGTTGGACACCTTCACCAGC
>JAAZYN010000245.1 GCA_014239625.1 Myxococcales bacterium
CTGGGCCGAAACGCCTGGCGACTCCTGGCGTCAACCATTCTGACCGGCTGCGTGATACGTCTTCAGTGGCACGTGGACGCAGCCCATGCGCGCGTGCACGCGCCTCTGATGCACACAGCTCGAAGGGGGTGTCGTGTTGACACGCAGGTGGCATGGACCGGAGGCCGGTGACGGCGGCTTCGACAACCGTCGAGCCGACCACAGGGAGGTCGCGCTGGTCGGCGCTGCGGATCCGTCGGTTGCAGCGGCGAGGACCTGAAACACGTCACCGGCAAGGCTCCACCCCGGCAGCCGCCAGGGCACCAAAACTGCGAACCGTGGCACGAAGCGTGAGGGCCACGCAGGCCCATCGGCGTGTCGTGGGGTCGGTGTCGTGCAGCCGCGTCCCCATCGTCGTCACCTCGACGCCGGTCACATGGCGCATGAGCCCCTGGGTCGAGCGGCGCCGGACCACCGGATTGGCGTGCGACGACAAGCCCCAGAGGACCTTACGAGCGTCCGCGCGGCTCCCCAGCATCGACAGCGCCTGTTGGCACACCTCCGCGTCACCGGTCCGAACCGCAGCGGTGGCCACCAGGGCGCGAACCGCAGCCGGATCCTTGATCCGCCCCAGGGCGGAGCACGCTCTGGAGCGGACATCCGGGCGTTGGTCCTCGAGCGCACCCAGGATGGCGGGGACACTCTCCGCCCGCTGCAGGTCGGCGAGCGCGTCGATGGCCCAAAAGCGCACATCTGCAGCGTGATCCCGAAGACCCGCCAGCACGTGGGGCAGCGCCGCGCGCCAGGGCATCGCTCCGAGGGCGCGCATCACCATGGCGCGAGTGCCGGCGTCACCGTGGCCGCGCTGCGCGACCAGCGCCGCGAGAGCCCGCGGGTCCTTCAGAAAGCTCAAGGCCTTGGCGGCGCGGCGACGCTTGCGGGCCGATCCATGGGAGAGCAGGTCGGTGAGGAACGCCACCGTGCCGTCGGGATCGAGCCGGCGAAGCCCCCCGGCGGCGGCCTCGAAGGTGTGCGGGTTGGCCATGGGGTGAAAGAACATGGCCTGCAGGCTGGAGACGGCCGCCGGGTCACCGATGTCTGCCAGCGCCTCGGCAGCGGCGCCCGTCGTCATGACCAAGGCCATCAGGGGTGTCACGGCTCGACGACTCTTGAGGCGCCCGAGGGCTTCGATGACGTCATCTCGGGGAACCGATCCCTCGATCGGTAACAGCGCGAGCAACGCCCCCTCGATGCCAGGCTCGCCCATAGCCGCGAGGGCCAGGGTGACGACCCCGCGGGTGGCCACGTTGGAGACCGTCCGGCGCGCCTCCCGCAGCGCGCGGCGGGCTTGGGGTGTGCCAGAGCGGGCCAGATACATGGCCAGCGCGTGCTTGACCCGTCGATCGGCGGTCGTCGAGAACCGGGCGACCCAAGGACCGATGGATGGGGCTACCCCCAGCGGAGTCATACGATACAGCCACGACGCGGCCTCCCCACGAAGTGTCCGGTCGGTGTCTCCCAGGGCCGCCAACACCGCCGACCGGTGAGCCGCGTGCAGGCTCTCCGCGCAGCCGGTCAATCGGGCTCCGAGGCGAAGCGCTTCGGTCCGCAGCTTCCTGTCGGCCCCCTGCCAAAAGGCGTCCAGGGCCGCTCCGAATGCACACGGCGGCGAAAGACCCACCCGGCGCATCGTGACCAGCGCTTGGTGGCGTACCGCAAGGTTCTGGTCAGCGGCGGCGCGGACAAGGTGTCCGGCGAGAGCATCTCTATCGCGCGTGGCCACGACCGCGGTCGGGTCCGGGAGCTTCCGCCCGCGGCCCGCGCCGCTGTTGACGATGTATGCGCCGACGAATTGGAGAGCGTTGTGCCGGACCGAGGCGCGCCCAGCGTCGAGGTCGGCGATCAAGGCAGGCAGGATCCGCGGATCACGAAGACCAGCTTGGATGAGCGCCCGCGCCGTCGCGCCGTCCACGACGGCCCCGGGCAGTGTCAGGAGTCGTGCCAGTTTGGCGGCGGATCTGGAGCTGCGAGGCGTGGCCCGCGGGTTGACACCGAACAGCGCCAGGACCTCATCTCTCGCCTGATTGATCCGGGTCACCAGCTGTGGATCCACGGCGGGGGCGGGGGCGGCGGCGGTGGTGGGAACCGCGGATGCGCAACCGGAAACCGCCGCGACCGTGATCCAAAGCCCGATGGCCATCTGTGTCGAACGCACGCGAAGACCTCCAGAGGGTTTGCGACACGCCGGCTGTGGACGGCCGGGGCACTGCGGCATTCAATCTTTCTGGCGCGCACGGAGGGCGGGGTCGCCCCGTGGCGTGACCTGCTCCCAATGTTCGTCTGCATCCTGCTCCATAGTGGCCAGCGATCGGCGTCGCTGCGTCGCCCCATCGGGCTTCAAATCGACGCTGCGTGCCCCTGGCTGTGCAGGAGCATCGACGGGGCGTCGGTGGTGCTCGGGTCGCGGCTTCCTGTACAGTTCCAATATTCCGACCCGGAGGTCGCCGCTTTGATCACCCGCTTTGCCTTCGCGGCAACACTCGCCGCCCTCACGGGACTCGCCCCGCCGGCTCACGCCGAGGTCACCGACTTCGACCCGGGCTCGGTCGTCATCCCCATGGACCTGGACTATCAGGACATGGGAATGCTCAAGGCCTACGGGCTGGTGTACACGCTGCTCAAAGCCGGGGTCACCGTGCACTGGGTCATCGACCCCCAAAAAGACTTCCAGGGGCCAGACTTCACGACCAGCTCCGTCGACCATGAGGACGCTGCCATCATCACCGACCATGGCTACCGCGGCGGGCCGTTCGTCATCGACGCGGGAGAAGCCGCCAGCGCGCTGGCGATCGTCGATCTCTGGCAAGCCCAGCACACCACCGCCGTTCACGTGACGACCGCGCCATTCAGCGGGTACAGCGCCAAGACGTTGGTCGCAGCTCCCACCATCGGCGTCTTCGCCGACGGATCCGAGGACAAAGCCTTCGATTACCTCAACGCCGCTGGCATCCCCGACTCCGTGGGGCAAGCCTTCCCGGACAAGAAGCAGGATGATTACTCGGCCTATCCAGACGTGCTGACGGCGGCAGATGTCGCCGGCACCGAAGATGCCACGCACAACGACGGCGCGCTCTTCGATGACGCCGGCAACCCGGTGTTCTGCCAGCTCATGACCATGCACTGGAACGTGAACGATGTGGTCGACGAGGTCGTCGCGGAGATGCGGTCGTTCCTGCAATACCCGACCCACCTCTTCGCTGAGTGTCAGGCGGTCAACGCCATCGAGAACAACGTTCACGGCCACTTCCTCACGCCCAACGGCTTCATCATCGACGAGAAGCCGGACGCCGTGGACTTCTTCAGCTGGACGTTGCCGTTCGCCCAGATCGACGGTGAGTTCGAGATCATCGGCGGCAGCGAGCCGTCGTACTCCCTGCCCCCAGGCGATGAGTACTTCGACCAGGACATCGTGATGATTACGGAGGCGGGAAGCCCCATCGGCACCCGCGATGTCTGGATGACGGGGTTCATCGACGGCGCGTGCAACATTTTGCCGGCCATCTCCATCGGGGGCGGCATCGATCCGTGCTCCACGGGGGTCGGCAAGGTGAGCTACCTGGGCGGTCACGCCTACGACACCAAGGTGCCCATCAGCGAGAACCCAAAGAGCCAGGGCGCCCGGCTCTTTCTCAACTCGCTGTTCGAGGCCGACTGCGCCACCGCCGAGGGTCAACCCTACGTCACGATCACCAAAGAGAGCCCCGAGTCGGTGGGCTCAGGGGAGGTCACGTTCTCCATCACGGTCACCAACTTCGGGCCGGCGACGATCTTGAACGCGACGGTGACGGACGCTCTGCCGCCGGGCAGCACCTTCGACAGCGCCGACGGCAACTTCAGCCACGACCCGACCACCAACACGGTGACGTGGGAGCTCGGGAACATGAGCGCCGAGGCCTCCACGACGGTCACGGTCACGGTGACGCTGGCCAGCGAAGGTGAGTGGACCAACACCGCGGGGTTGGACTTCCTCGTGGGCCTCAACAACAACCACCTGGACTCCAACACCGTCAGCACCTTCTACGCTCAAGACTCGGACGACGATGGATGCAACGACGCCGAAGAGCAGGCCATGGGTACCCTGATCGACGACAAAGACACCGACGATGATGGCGCCGAAGACTGCGATGACACCTGCCCACTGGATCCCAACCCGACTCAGGACCTGCAGATCGATCCCCTCAACTGCGGTGAATGCGCGTTGGCCTGCCCCGATCTCGACCACGCAGCCGAGGCCTGCGAACAGGGCGACTGCGTGCTGGGGCCCTGCGAGGACGGATGGTTGGACGTGGACGGGCTGATCGCCACGGGCTGCGAGTGCGCTGAGTCCGACACCAGCTGTAACCCACCTCCTCAGCCGGACCCGACCCCCGACACCGGGCCCGACGCCGGATCGACCGACGGCGGGGAGGTCTCCTCGGGTGACGCAGGCGCCGATTCGGGCTCCACCGACGCGGGTGGGGCCGACGCGACCTCGAGTGATTCGGGCTCGAGCGGCGACACATCGACCACCGACGGCGGTCCGACGGGCCCCGACGCCGGCCTTGGTGACACCGACAGCGGCGGCGCGTCCAGTGGTGACGCCGGCTCTGATAGTGGGCTGGGGCTACCGGACGGGGCCCCCGATGGCGGCGCCTCGAACCCGGACAGCGGCTCCGATGGCGGCGCGACCGTCCCCGACGCGGGCGCGTCCGACACGCTCCTCGACGCGGGCCCCGGTGACCCTGACGCAGGCTCCGATGGCGGCGCCCCATTCGACGCGGAACCCGGCGACGCCGCTGGTGGCGACGGCGCGAGCGCTGATGCCGCGTTGACAGACGTCGGCGACGTGGACGTCGTGGTGGGCGGGGGGGACCAGGGCCCAGCGCCGGATGCCGTGGTGGACGGCGGCGGGCAGGCCTCCGCGGATGCTGGCGTCGGGGTGGACGGCGCAGGGTCTTCAGACGCATCGGAGGGCTGCGATTGCCAGACCGGCCAAGGATCGGCTGAGGGTGGCCTGGCGTCGCTGTTGGCCATGCTCGGGTGGATCATCATCACTCGACGCCGACGCGATCGGTGGGTCCGCGCACCCTACGTCAGATGACTCGGCGGCGTCGCTGCCGCGCACCCGAACGGCAGGTGCCCAACGCGCGGTCGTTCGGCGGCGACAGCGGACGCATGACAGCCCACCTGCTGGGCACCCGATGTGATAGACAGGACTCTCCTCGTGTTGGCTTTGTCCTGGAGTACCTCATGTCCCGTTTCGCGCTCGCCTTTGTCTTCGGAGCAGCTGTGCTCGTCGGTGGTCACGCCATGGCCAAGACCCACACCGCGACCACCGCGGGTGTGACCGTCGAGCTGGGTGACGGCTGGATCACCATGGAGCGCGGCGGCATGTTCATGGCGCGCAAAGGCAAGGTTGGCCTGATGCTGAACAAGACTCCGGAGAAGACCCTGGCCGAGGCCGAGAAGGCGGCGCGCGCGACGGAAGCCAAGATCGTGCCCGGGGGCAAGCTCGGCAAGAGCGCTCCGGCCAAGGTCGGCCCCTTCGCGGGGATCATGATGGCGGCTGAAGGCCAGGCGCCCAAAGAAGCTGGGGGGTTCAAGGTCAGCGGCAGGATCTACCTCTTCACGGTCTCGCCAGGCCACATCGGTATGGCCATGCTGATGGGACCGACCGTGGACTTCACCAAGCTCGGGGCGGAAGGTGATGCGATCATCAAGTCCATCAAGAGAGCGGCGACACCGGCGAAAAAACCGAAGAACTGACGAGCCGGCTCGGGAGCCCCAGCTCCATGACGGCCCATCTGGTGCGACCGACGAATCGGCAGCGCTGACAGGCGCGCCTCCCGATCGCGGTCTCCGGCGACGACGTCACCCGCCTTCGGTCCGGCCCACCCGCGTAGACACGGCGCCGCACGGTGTCCCTCGAAGTTCCATGAAACATCCGGGCTACTCCTAGCCCCCATTTCTCACCAACCTCTGGCTCATGCTTGGGATCCTCGGCGCTTTC
>JAAZYN010000246.1 GCA_014239625.1 Myxococcales bacterium
GATGATGTCCTCCGGGAAGGCCTTGGGGCCATGCTCGAGGCAGAAACGCACACGCTCCTCGCGGACGCCATCACCGCTTCCTTGTGTCAGCATGGCGCCCAACTCACACGCTCACACGACAATGTTCACACGAGCCGAGACAGGTCCCTGTGGGGAGCGTGAAAAACGAGGTACACGCTGAGATGTGAGATGATCCCGCTCATTGTCGCGTCGGTCGTTGCACTTCACTCATGATAACGTAAAATATCACGTGTGAGTTGTACGCAGCCGGGTACCCTGTCGCCATGCCGTTTACGCTCGAACACCGCCGTCGTTACCCGCGCGACTGGACCTTGCTCAGTCGCTTCATCTGGCTCTCTCGCGCCAGGCGGCGCTGCGAGTGCGACGGCCTGTGCGGTGACTACCACCTGACCGGTCGCGGTGCGGAGCGCCACGGTCGCGACGCTGAATCGTTCAGCGCGACAGGACGGTTGGCGGCGGCGAATCTCGGCCACGCACCCGAAAACGACGCCAGTGACGCCGCGCTGTGCCAGCCCTGCCACCTGCGGTATGAACGCCACCCCCTCGCCGCCGAGCGCAACAAGACGCGGCTACGCCAGATGTTCGGCGCCGGCGTCCAACTCTGCCTCGGGCTGGTGGTCGCCGCCAACACGCGCCTGGTCGGGGCTCAGCTCGAGCTCTTTGCCGCCAACGACCACCAGATCCGCGTGGTTGGGGCCACGGCACCGTGAGCCGGGCGTTCAACGACGACGAGGTCGGGCAGGGTGGGGCGACCTACAGCACTCACGGCTCGCGTCGGCCCGTGGCGGCAGCGCCGGTGGTCAGCGAGCGCGGGGTGCCGGTCAAAGCCCCGCCGCTGGGACCGTCGGCCGACGGTCAGCGCGACGTGGCGGCTCACTTTCTGGCCGAGTTGACGTCACCGAACAGCCGTCGCGCCGCCGCCCAGGGCCTGGAGCGCGCGCTGCGGATGCTCGGTGAGGTCGACGCCGATGTCCACGCGGTCGCCTGGTGGCGGCTCACTCGAGTCCACCTCCAGGTGCTTCGCCGAGAGCTCAAGCAGGCGGCCTATGCGGCGTCCACGATAAACGTGACGTTGACCGCGGTCCGCGGCGTAGCGAAGGTGTGCTTGCGGCTGCGGTTGCTCGACGGGGCCGACTACCAGCAGATCGCCGAGGTCAAAGGAGTGAGGCCCGAGACAAACCGGCTGCCAGGGCGCCTCGTCGGCCGCGACGAGCTCCGGCAGCTGTTTCGGTCCTGTCGAGAGGATGCGGACGCCGGTGACCCGGCCGGACCCCGGGACGCGGCGCTGCTGGGGCTTTTGTGTTTAGGCCTGCGTCGCGATGAGGTGGCGCAGCTCACGATGAAGCATCTCGTCCACCTCGATGAGGGCGAGCTCGACGAAGTGGGGAAAGGCGGGGCGCGACGGACGGTCTTTATGCCGGAGCGGTTGGTGGTCGCGCTGTGCGACTGGCTGGACATTCGCGGGGACGGCCCGGGGTGGCTGTGGAGCCGCGTCCGTAAGGGCGGGCACTTGGTGCTTCCGGCGACGGGGCTCAGCGCCGCCGGGGTCTTCGCCGTCTGCAAGCGGCGCGCGGAGCAGGCCAGTCTCGACGAGACGCTGTCGCCGCAAGATCTGCGGCGGACCTTCCTCAGCAACCTGCTCGACGATGGCGCCGACCTGGTCACGGTTCAGCGGCTGGTGGGGCACCGGTCGCCGGCGACGACCCTTCGGTACGACCGGCGGTTGGCCGACAAGGCAAAAGCTGCCGCGCTGGGGATTGACGCCATCGACTATTGAACCGCCGTCCGCGACGCGGGGGCATCCCCAGTTGGGGCCTCGGAGGGAGAGGCGGTGGGACGAGCGGTCCAAGTGGAGGTTTCATGGAGCCGGCCATCCACGAACATGAAGGCCAGGGTCAATTCACACCCGAGCAACGCCGGCGCGGGCCAAACAAGCCAGGGTTATGCAAGCGTCGTTTCCACTCGGGACACCGGGTCAGTTGACGTCCACGAGAGCGATCGACCAGCCTGGAGCGGAGGTGTCCACCACCATGCGCTGAAGAAACTGGTCGTCGCCGTCATCCTGAGACGGATCGCCGGTGACGATTCCCCAAGCCCGGGCCCCCGAGGACGCGTTCACGTCAAATGTCACCAGGGACTCCGCGGGGGCTCGAAGGGACCACCAGCGTCTGCGGCTCCCAGAACATACGCGCCTTCAGCGAGGGCAACCTCCTCACTCTCGGCGCGCCAGGCGATCGGTGAAGTGCTCTTTGAAGGGGGCGACCTGGAGACTCGGCTCCATCGCTGCGGGGGTGACCTCACCGCTGAGTAGCAGCATGTAGCGCTCGCCGGTCTTGAGCGGCCCCGAGGCGGTGCCTCCCGGGTTCAGGGCCCCGGTGCACCCCGACGGATACGCGTGCACCTCGAAGTTGTACTCGCCGGGTGATACGAAGGCGGTCTGAACCTCCCCGTAGCCAATATTGGCCGCTACCGTGGTTCCCCCGTGCCGGTGCAGTTTTCCAGCGCGGGGGCGTCGCGTGCCCCGTGCACCGTGAACAGCTGCGGGTCCTGGCGAATTTCTCCGAGGGACCCCTGGGAACCCACGGCGATCAGCGCAAATCCATCCTCTTGCCGCGCCGGCGAACCCAGCAATCCGGTCGCCACCAACAGGGCCTCATCGCCATCCGCGAGAGGCGGCGCCGTGAAGACCGTGAGGAGCGTGTCGCCATTGAGGAGCGTGTCGCCATTGAGGAGCTGGAGCCGGTTGCCGCCGGCGGTAGGAATGGTCCCCCCCTCTGGGTCGCCGCTTCCGAACCGGTCGACCGAGAAGTCGGAGCCTTCCAGACCCCTCACGGTGAGAGTCGGCGCGTCGACGCCAGCGCGGACGACGCGCACGCGCACGAGCGGCGCGGCTGGCTCCCCACTTCTCCCGCATGGCTATCAGGCGCAGGGCGTTGTCGTCGGAACCGGCGAGCGGGCCTGCAGCGATCAACGTGTTGGGGTCACCATCGGCGACCGTCACGACGGCGCTGGCGAAGAGGGGAGGCTCATCGGGGTCTGCTCCCGCGGTGCGAAACTCGAACACGTAGTCGTCTGTGTCTACCGTCAGCCCGTCCGAGACGTCCGCGTAGCCGAGCCCGGCCGTGAGCGGAACGTCGCCGCCTGCGGCATACACGTCCACCGGACCCAGGTTCGGCCGCCATCAACACGATCGATGCGCGAAGCGCCACGCGTCCCTTGCCCGAGGCAACCTCCTCGAGCGCCTCCCGTTGTTGACTATCCAGCGAAATAACTCGAGCTGCACGACCCATCGCGACCTCCCTCAGCGCGTATAGCATCCCAAAGAGGGTTGCGGAACTAAGATGTCGAACTAGTCGGACAATACACTAGCGCTCGAAGAGCTCGGAGTAGATGATCGACCATGGGCGCATCAGCCGGTCCGCTATCGGAGCGTCCAGCGTGGCGATCGGGGCGACGCGCACGTGGTGATGGCCGTCATGCCCCGTAGCGACCTTGACGACGGACTTGAACAGGTACGAATCCAAGGCGGCGAGATCCAGATCCTTTTTGAGCAGCCGATGCATCCGCGGCCCCACGATGATCCGCTCCAGGGGTGTCCCCCGCCGCCGCGCTGACCTGTCGAGACTCTCGAACCACCGCCAGGTGCTCGAAATATCTACCTTGTCGGGTGAACGCGTGAAGCCGAAGTGGTTCTCTTCGGTCACGTAGCCCATGTCCAGGTCCCGCCCGGCGATGTGCGACTGATGCCCCGCTTCATGAACCAGGCCCCAACGCTTCCAGCTGGGGGCCCCGGCGGTCGCGCCGACCTTCGTCCAACGCACCTCGTCTTTGAAGGACAGGGGCTTGCGCGTGACGAGTCGCGACACCCGGAGTTCCAGCACGGCGTCGAGCTGGTCTACCAGCGGTGTGGCCGGATCCAGGACGCTCTTGGTGACCGCCACCATCTGCCTGTGCTTGCCCAAGTAGTGGGTCACCCAGCGACGGCGTAACGACCTCCGCGGCGTAGACCACGACGCCACGCGCTTTTGGGATGCGACAGGCGACCGCATCAGCTCGTCGGCGGTCTGTACGAGCCTGTCACTCGACCTCGGGTCGGGCGACCTCACCTTGCGGTACCGTCGGGTCACGGTGCGTAACGTCAACCTCGAGTCGACATCGAAAGAGTGTCCCACCAGCCGCGTCTCGGAGAAGGTGTTGGTCGTCTTGGCGTCGGCCCCCGGCAGCCGCGCCACCACGGTCGCGACGCCATCCACCAGCTTGGCGGAATTGAGCAGCTCCGTAGCTGCCAGGGACGTCCGGGTATCCGAGACCACCTCGACGATCGCGCCGTACTCCAGCTGACCGCAGCCAGGCTGCGCCGCGTCACCCACCATGATGACGGGCTTGTCGGGGGACGTCCGACCGCGATGCGTGCGGCCGAACGTATCGATGGCGGCCTCGACGATGGACAGCACGTGCGGCTGGAGCCACGACCGCCCGCGGTGGTCGTCGCGGAAGGCCAAGGCGAAGCCGCCGCCTCGACGCGCGCTCAACGCTCGCAGATCAACCAGCCCGCGGCACGCCTTTTGATACAAACCCTCGGCCGCGACGGCCTTGACCTGAGCCACCGAGCTGGGCAAGCGCTTGACCCGCAGCCAGGCGTCCTCGATCGCCTCCGGCGTGCTCCACTCGATAGGGGGTATGACCTGCAGCAGCCCGCTGTATCCGTGCGAGATCGCGGCGCCTGCTTCGAGCGCGGTGGGCGGCCCGACGGTGAACCCATCCGGGAGGGACAGCACAGGAGCTTGTCCGAACGCCGCGCCACCAAACAGCACGCAGATCACGCCCGTCAAGCGGGCAAGAGAGCGGCGGCGAAGCACACGAACCATAACCTTCATCGTGGCGCCCAGCCTTTTCGTTTGCAAGAACAACCCGTGGACCCCTTGCGCCAACCCCACGTGCGAGGCAAGTATTCCCTTCGACCGTCATCACACTCGGGGCTCCCCTATGACCATCGACGAAGCCGTCACCTCCCTCACCAACGCGGGCCTGGTGGTCGAGAAGCTGGGCGGGCTGGAGCAGCGAATCCTCGGCGGCACAGCGCGGTTGGATCAGGACGGCGCGGAGGCTTACAAGGGTGCCTTCTCTATCGGCCGTTCGTCGAGCGGGTGGGAGCTCGTCACCAGCGACACCGGCAAGCCCGAACAGCGACCAACGCTCGAGGCGATCATCGCGTTGGTACGCGAAAAGCTGACCTGAGCCGAGGGCCCCCCCGGGCGACCGCGCAGGGGGCGAGCGAGCGACCGGGCAGAGGGCGCAGTCGGCGCCGCAAAGCAGCCAGAGCGCCTTGGCCGGGGGAGTCCGGGGACGAGCGCGATCAGAGATCAGAGAGGACCCGCGCGACCACCGCGGCCTCAACGCCATCCCAGGAGGCGCTCGACCGTGAGCCCCGAGTGGGAGGCGACGGCTCACGCCACAGGCAACCCGCTGCTGCTGCGCGTCAAACCTCGGCTGGGCTGTGGGAGTTCACGGCGAAGGTGCCAACAGCATGTAGCCTGTGGAGGTTCGCACCATGATCTGGCCGCCACCGCCGGGAAACCCTTTCGCGTCGACGAGCAGGTCGTTGGTCGCCACCGGGATGCTGCTGGCGACAGTGAGCCCCCCCGTTGCGCCGACCTCCAGGACGTGAACGGTCAGCCATTGACTGTTCCAGGGGTTGCTCGAGATCACGCTCCCGTCATCGAGAAACGAGAAGTTTGACGCCACACCCTCGACCTCCTGCGCCTCGCAGAACACGTCGATGGGGGTCCCCGAGTCTTTGGCCACGCCCAAGGCCGCGATGGTGGTGAAGAAGACCTTACTTCCGGCCTCGGTGCCGTCATTGACCGTCACGCCGTCACACATCGAAGGCCAGGGGTCTGCGAAGCCACCCAGCAGGACGATGCTCGCGTCGGTGGCCACATTGCCGGTGGCGAACCCGAGCCCTCCAGCGACCCGAGTGGCCAGGTTCCCACCCGCCAGCT
>JAAZYN010000247.1 GCA_014239625.1 Myxococcales bacterium
GAGCCCGTCTTCTTGACGCCTTTGGCCACCGAGGCGCGCGCTTTGCTGGACGGCCGAGGGGGCATCCGCGGTGCGGTCCGATCACGGGGATTGTTGCGACCGCCGAACCCCGGACGTTTCTTGCGCGGAGCCTTCTTGGCCTTCTCGGACCAGAGCTTGACGACCTTGAACGCCGTGTCCTCTTTGACGACGATGTAGCGCGGCTGGATGTCGGCGATCTTGGCCTTTCCATCCAGGAACTCCGAGCCTACAAAGGCGATCTTGGTCTCGCCTTCGACCTTGATGACAGCGGAAGATATGCCGCCGCCCGCGACTACCGGCGCGGTCCCCTCCAGGTCGATGGGGAGCTAACTCTCCTCGAACTCCCCCTCGGGCTTGGCGTCTTTGGCGGGCTCCGTGTCGGTGTCGGTCTTCTCGGGCGGGGTCTCGATCTCTTTCGGATCCAGGTCGAAGATGAGACGCTCCAGCAACGCCTTGCGAGGCTCGTCGTTGGTCGCCAGGCGCCCAAGCCGAGGCGCCTTACCCTCAATCGCGGCGCCCCCCTTGACATTCGCTTTCGGGACCGCGAACAGCTTGGAAGCGACCATCTCGTTGACGCCACTAGCGACAAAGAAGGCCAGCACGCCCAGCGCGGCCAGGTTGATGACCCAGAAGTACTTTTTGAAGACGAGGTCCATGACTAAGCCAGATTCAAGCAAGACGTATGCCAGCCCGCCGCCCTTGTATTTTAAAGGGTTTTCCCCGGGGGAGAGGTCTCCAGGCGAGCCAAAATGTCACCACCACGGTGGCTTCTCGGCTCTATTTGCCAAATTGGCACGCTGGTCTGGAGTTCGTCCGCGCGGGTATCGCGGCGCGCTGCTGCTTGGTCTCCTGATCGCCCTCCTGCTGTGTTCCGCATGCGAGTCCCGACGGAGGCCGATGAGTAACGGCGACTCACCGGGAGGTCAACCGACAACTCGTTCCTCGCCGGCGAGGTCGACCCAACCGCCTGAACGCCAAGAAAAACCGCTCACGCCCGACGCCGCGGAGGCGAAGCGCCGACGCCAGACCTCACCGGCCCCGAGAAGGCACGATCCGAGCCCTCGCCTGACGCGACACAGCGGCAGCCTCGCCGGGCCGGTAGAGTACCTGGTGGTCGAACCGGCCGACGCGCGCCCTGAGACCCCGCTGGTGATCGCGCTGCACGGTCGCGGAGACAAAGCGGAGGACTTCGCCCGGGTCGCCGAGCAGCTCGGCCAACGAGTGCGAACGATCGTAGCGCGCGGCCCGGTGCCCTGGGGTCGGTTCAATGGAAAGCAGTGGTGGAACATGCGGGCCGACGACACGTCGGTGGTGCTGGCGAAGGCCGTCGACCAGCTGGCGGCGCTGGTCAAGCAGCTGGCGACGACCTATCCCAGAGCGGACAAGCCCATCGTCTACGGATTCTCGCAGGGCGGCATGTTGGCGCTGCAGACGCTGGCGCGTCGCCCCGGGCTGTTCAAGGCGGTGGCCGGGCTGAGCGCGCGCCTACCGAGCTCCACAGGTAACACCAGAGCGACGAAAGACCAACGGGTCCCGGTGCTACTCACGACCGGCAGGAAGGACACCATCGTCCCCCCCAAGCAGACCCACGCGGCGGCTACGATCCTGAAGCGCCTCGGCTACGCGCCCCGAACCCTGGAGTTCGAGCGGGGCCACACCATCGACGCGACCGTCACTCGCGAGCTCAAGTCCTTCATCGCCAGCCACGGTGGGCTGTAGATCCCTCTCGGCTCGCCGAGCATCAGGCCCTGGCTGCGGTCACATGCGAGCTCGCCACGCGGCCACCTCGACCATCCGGGTCTTATGGACGACGAGCAGCGGGTGCTCCGACTCGACCGGGCCGGGGGTCGCTTTTGGCGCCCAGCGGGTCAGCGCACCGGTGCGCCGCGCGACCTGAAGGAACTCGAACCCCATGCTGTAGCTCAGGCCCAAGATGGGGTTCAGGTCCCAGGGGGCGTAACGCCGGGGCGGCAGCAACACGCCTCCGACCTCTCCCTTCCACAGACGCGCCATCCCGAGACCGATGCTGTCGCCCGCCACCTCGATCCCACGAAAGAGGGGGTCATCGCCCAGCACCATCGCCCTGGCGAGCTCCGTCTGAAGCTCCTGCGGCGAGTCCCGTAGCAAGACCCACTGCTCGTTGAGGCGCCGGGTCGTGTCGATGGCCAGCGGCTCGGCGAAGCCGAACTCGCTGATGCGGTGCACCCGCCGCGCGCCCGGGCTGGTCGCATAGATCTCCTGGGTCATGACGTCGCCGACCACCGCGGCGAGCACCGTCGGGCCCCGCATCAGCGCCAACATGGAGCCGATCCCGTGGGAGGCGCGACGAACGAACGCGGCCGTGCCGTCCAGCGGGTCGACGCTGAACCACAGACCATCGGGTGTCGCGCGCTCGGCCGAGAGGTCTCCCTCCTCAGCGACGATGACGGCCGTGGGGAACCAGTCCGACAAGAGCTCGCACATGACCGCCTGGGCGGCGTGGTCTGCCGTCGTGACGACGTCGACGGCGCCGCGCGACGCCAGCCCCTTGATCGTCGCCTCGAAGTTGAAACGATGCGCGCGGATCGTGATGAGCGCGCGGCGCACCGCCTCTTTCATCAACGTTCCGACCGCGCGGGCGTTCATGGCTCCAAAGTCGGACATACCGCTTCAGACTAGCGCTCCCCCCGGTGGCTTGTCATGTCGGCTTGTCACGTCGCCGCCCTTGGCCCTACGGTCGACCACCATGAGCCAACAGCCGCTGCAACTGATGACCGATGCGTCCAGGGATGATCTGGCCAAGTCCCTGCTCGACGGGCTGAACCCGCCCCAGCAACAAGCCGTCGAAGCCAACGAGGGGCCAGTCTTGATCCTCGCCGGCGCCGGCTCCGGAAAAACCCGCACGATCACCCACAAGATGGCTTACCTGGTAGGCGTCTTGGGGCTGGCGCCGTGGGAGATCCTGGCGGTGACCTTCACCAACAAGGCGGCCACCGAGATGAAGCAGCGCACGCGGGCGCTGATGGGCGAAAGCAGAGGCAAAGACCTGGACTGGCTGGGGACCTTTCACTCGATTGGCGTGCGCCTGCTCAGGCGACACGCTGATCAGCTGGGCATCGACCGAGGCTTCAGCATCTACGACTCCGACGATCAGAAGAAGATGGTCAAGCAATGCCTCGACGAGATGAACATCTCGACGGAGCGCTTCAAGCCCTCCGATTGCGCCGACTACATCAACAAGGCCAAGCAACAATGCCGCGATCCGGGACACCGGGATCTACCGCGGCAGGGCTTCAACGACCAACGCCAGGCGGAGATCTACGCGCTTTACGACCAGAAGATGGTCAAGGCCGGCGCGCTGGACTTTGCAGACCTCATCTTCCGGCCGGTGCAGCTGTTCCGAGCAGCACCACTGCTCGCCAGTGAATTCAAGCAGCGCTGGAAATACATCATCGTCGATGAGTTCCAAGACACCAACGTCGCCCAGTTCCAGATGCTCAAGGCCGCGCTGAACGACGACAAGAACATCTGCGTGGTAGGTGACGACGATCAGAGCATCTATCGATGGCGTGGCGCCACCGTGGAGAACATCCTCGGGTTCCCGAAGCACTTCCCCAACGCGACGGTGATCAAGCTGGAACAGAACTACCGGTCCAGCGGGAACATCCTGGCGGTCGCGAGCACGCTCATCAGCGCCAATCGACAGCGGCACGCGAAGACGCTTTGGACCGAGGCCGATCCGGGCGCCAAGATCACGCTGTTCGGAGCCCAAAACGAGCGGGAAGAGGCCGAGTGGACGGCGCGCCGGCTCAACGTCCTGCAACACCGCTATTCACGCCGAGAGCTCGCGGTGTTCTACCGAACCAACAGTCAGAGCCGATCGCTCGAAGAGGCGCTGTTGCGCAAGGGCATCCCACATCGGATCTTCGGTGGCCAACGCTTCTACGAACGGGCCGAGGTCAAAGACATCCTCGGCTACCTCCGAGTGATCCATAACCTGGCGGACGAGGTGAACCTGCGGCGGATCATCAACGCCCCCGCCCGGGGGATCGGCGCCGGGACCGTAAAGAAGGTGGCCGCGTTCGCCACCGAGCACCGCGTCACGCTCTGGGAGGCGACCCGCTCGTTGGCCATGGGGGGACCCAAGGGCGTGCAGAAGAAGCTCTCGCCCTTCGTCGCGCTGATCGAGTCCCTGCGCGACGAGGCCGAGGTCGACGCGTCGTGCGTCGCGCTGACCCACCGGGTCGTCGAGGCCATCGATTATCGCGAACATCTGCGCAAGGCCTATCCGCAGAACGCGGAGCAACGGGAGGAGAACCTGGGCGAGCTGCTCAGCGCGATGACCGAGCACGTGGCGGTCACCGGGGACCCAACCCTGGGCGGCTTCCTCGACCGCACGGCGCTGGTGAGCGACCTGGACGCTGGAGGCGATCAGTCAGAGGTCGTCACGCTGATGACGGTTCACATGGCCAAAGGCTTGGAGTTCGACGCGGTGTTGTTGACCGGACTGGAGGAAGGCCTGATGCCACACGTGAACAGCTCCGACTCCTCCGCAGGCGTCGAAGAAGAGCGACGGTTGGCCTACGTGGCGTTCACTCGGCCGCGACACGAGCTCTTTTTGAGCTGGGCGAGGTCGCGCATGCGCTTCGGGAGGGTCAAAGGCGCGCAGGCCAGCCGCTTCGTCGACGAGTTGCCGGCGGACAGGATCGAGGAGCACGGGACCCCGCATCTCCACCGCAGGCCCGGAGCTCCCGGCGCGGGGGGGCGGCGCGTCCAGGTGTCAGGCTTGGACCAGCAGCGAACGGGGCGGCACCTGTGGCGCCGCGGCGCCGACCAGATCGCCGCTGATCCCACGCCCAGCTACGAAGACTTCAGCCAGGAGCAGGCGATGGGGATCGGGAGCGCGGTCTTTCATCCAAAGTTCGGACATGGAAGGATCGTCTCCTTTCGCGGCCACGGACCGAAAGCGAGCGTCGAAGTCGCCTTTGATGGGGGCGCCACCAAGCGTATCCAGGCACGCTTCCTCTCGCCGGCGTGATCGGCGCGACGCAGCCGGTCCATCCCCCGCGGCCGCGGGGTCCGAATCTCGGTGAGCGCCAAGGCGACCAGCCCGTGGCGCCTATTCGGACTCCTTGGCGGCCAGCTCCTGAGCCGCGGCGATGTCCTTGCTGCTGATCGCGAAGTCGCGGGCGATGTTGGCGATGAAGGCGTATCCGATGACGAGCCGCAGGAGCGCCATGACCGGCCCGGTCGCGAGTGAATAAGCAAACACCTCCGCCCGCGGATCGACCACCGCCACCGCCACGAAGGGGGTGAACAGCAAGATCATGAGCTCCTGGATCGCGCCCAGACCAGAGATCTGAGCGGGGATCACCTGCATGAAGGTGAGCAGCGGGACGTAGATGAGCAATGAGACAACACCGACGTCGATGTCGAAGCACAGCAAGGCCAACCGCGTCAGGAAGACGTACACGAGGGCGAACGCGAACCGCGCTGCGCTGACCACCGCGTAGTCGGACAGCCTGGCGCGACGAAAGGCTTCGAATATCGCCAGGTGGCGAAGACGACCCAGGATGAAGAAGTCAACGCCGGCGTTCCAGTAGACGAAGGCGCCACCGGCGATGACCCACACGACCACGAGCACGTACGGCAACGCTGCCGCGTGTCTGCTCGGCAGCATGTCGAAGCCGGCCAGCAGCCCCACCGAGAGCATGACCGTGAGCACGATGACATCGACGAAGCTCATCCACATCATCGCCGACAGCGCCTGAAGGAAGCCCACCGCAGGGTACCGCTTCCTGACGAACAGGGCGATGGCTCCGGCCGCGAGGCTGTAGTTGACGGCGTTGAAGAAGTAGCTCACGCCCTTGATGGCGAAGACGTCGCGCGCGCTGACCCGACACAGCACGCGGCGAAAAAGCAGCACCAGGGTGGCCGCGTCCGTGACATAGGCCACCACCGTGAACGAGACCAGGATGACGGCGAGCTCGAGCAGGTCAGCCCGCCCCAACGC
>JAAZYN010000248.1 GCA_014239625.1 Myxococcales bacterium
ATGGGCTGGGCGGCGTGGCGGGCGTGGTGCACTCCACCGGATCCGAGGCGGGCGGGAGCACGGGCGGGTCGACCACCGACTGAGCGGACCAGTCTCCGACGCCGCTGGCGATCCCGCTCAGGAAGGGGGTGTTGGTGCCGGTCGCGTCACCGCTCCAGTCGCCCGTGAAGGTGTCCTGGTCGAGGGTCCCGTTGAAGGCTCCTATGAAGCAGATGACGATGCTGTCCAGGATGGTCACCGCGCCGTCGGTGATGTCCGCGTCGAGGGCCCCGGTCTCGGGGTTGTAGTAGCCGGACAGGGAGAGCTCGAAGGGCACCGGCTCGAAGCCGGGGACCTCGGCCTCGCCGCTCATCAGACCGTTGACGATGAACTTGGAGTTCAGACAGCTGATGCCGAAGTTGAGCGACCCATACACCGGCAGGTCGCCCTGCTCGGGGTTGAGCAACCCGCCGGAGTCGACGTCATAGGCGATGCTGCCCGTCCAGCTGCCCTCCCAATAGGGCGCGATCCCCAGCTCACCGCAGTTATCGGTGGGCAGCTCGCCCACGATATCACCAGCGCCGACCTCGACGTCGAGATCGCCGACCTCGTCACCGCCGCCGTCGACGTCAGCTACGTCGCTGGGGGCGTCAGAGAGCGTCTCCATGGTGTCTTGGGCGGGGCCGGCGTCGGGGGCCGTCTCGGCGGGGATGTCGCCCGCCGACGTGTCGACGGCGACCTCGGGTCCGGCGACATCCGTCCCATCGGGTGCGGTGTCCTCGACGCCTGGATCGGCGCCTCCGAGATCATCGCCACCGACCTCGTAGTCGAGTTGAGTCGACAGGTCACTGTTGACGCCGACGGTCGACGGCTCATCTGCACAGGCCACCACAAAGAACAGGCATGAGAGCCCGACCAGTGGGGCGCAGACATGATTGCTGCGCTGCATCACTATCCCTTCACATAAGAGGTGCGTGTTCGAGGGAGCGGGACGCTAATGAAATTGGTCGACTGTGCCAACGAAAATCCCTCAACGGTTTACCGATTGTCCGACTGGCTCCCCAGGCCAGCCACAGTCTTCCGACTCAGGGTGGGTCAGAGCAATGATGACCGAACGGTCAGCCCTCGATAACAAAGCTAACCCCGTGCCACAACAGTATTAACCAGCCGGCGCCGGGAACCATTGCGGAGCCGGACCAAACGCCCGCCTGGCGATTCAGTGAGCAGAGTTCGGGTCGACGTGGTAGAGGGGTCGCCCCGAGGTATTTGGAGAGAGAGCCGTGGCGTACCGTCGTTTGGAAAAAGTCTCTAGCTGGCGCCGCCTGGCGGTCGGTATGTGGGGTCCACCGAGCAGCCCGACCGCGCAGGGGATGCGCGAGGTGGATCTGACCAAGACCATCCCGTTCATGCAGAAGGTCAGCGAGAAGACGGGCCAGAAGATCACCGTCACCCACATGTTCGTGGCTGCCATGGGCCGCGTGCTGGCCGCATACCCCGAGTACAATGTGATCTTGCGTCGCAACGTGCCCTATCAGCGGGACACCTGCGACGTGTTCGTGCAGGTCGCGATCAAGGGTGCCGACGGGCGCGCCGATCTGTCGGGCATCAAGATCGAACGCGCCGACACGATGACCGTCGAGGAGATCGCCGCTAAGATCGCTGCCCGCGCCCAGAAGGTCCGCGCGGGTCGAGACAAGGACATCGAGAAGGCCAAGGGTGGGGTCGCGCGCATCCCGCCCATGGTGCTGCGGCCGACCATCAAGGCGCTCACATCGCTCAGCTACGACTTCAACCTCGATCTGTCGTTCCTCGGGATCAAGAAGGACCCCTTCGGCGCGGCGATGATCACCAACGTGGGGGGCTTCGGGATCCCGCACGCGCTGGTGCCCTTGCTGCCGACCAGCCGGATCGGCATCTTGTTCTGTCTGGGCATGATCCACGACCGCCCGCACGTCATCGACGGCAAGGTCGAGGTCCGCCCGACGCTGATCCTCACCGGAAGCATGGACCACCGGGTCCTCGACGGCTTCCAGATCGGCAACATCACCGTGATGCTCGACAGGATCGTGGCCAACCCCGAGGAGCACGATCTGACCCAGGCGTTCCAGTAGACCTACGAGGGCAGGCATGCCAAAGGCCAAAAAGACAGTCGGAGTCCAGGTGCCCGCCGAGTACTTCTGGAACATGATCACCGACTACGAGCGCTATCCCGATTACATCAGCAACTGCACGACAGCGACGATCGTGTCCAACAACAACGATGTGGTCGTAGCCGCCTTCACCGTCAAGGTGGTTCGAACCTTCGACTACACCTTGCAGCTGGTGCTGGACGCGGAACACTACCGGGTGGATTGGACGCTGGTCGAGAGCAAGACGCTGCGGCAAAATGACGGGGGGTGGCAGCTCACCGAGACCCAGCCCGGCCACACCATGGTCACTTACTGGAACGATCTGGCGGCGAAGTTCTGGTTGCCCAAGGCGTTCCTCAACGGCCTGGTCCAGATCGCCCTGCCGAGTATGCTCAAGGAGTGGCGTCTGCTGGCGGAGCGGCGTTGGCGCGACGACAACGGCTCACCGCCGGCCTGAGCCGTCCGTTTGCGCGGTCTCGACAGGGGGCCGTCCATGGCGTGGTGTCGTACAGCCGGCCAACGTGCTAACACTGCACAGGTGAGCAGTAATCCAACCCACGCGCGTCTCGTCTCAGCCCCCTCCGCGGGCGAGCGACTTGCCCAAGCGGACACCTGGATGGCGGGCCGCGCAGCGGATGAGCCGGTCTTGATCCTGAGCGCGTCGCGCGAAGCGGCGATGTCCATCGTCCGACGCCGCTCCCAGCAGCTGGATGACTGGGAAGGGGGTGCGCTGTTCGGCTGCTACGCCATGACCCTGGGCCGACTCGTGGCCACCCTGGCCATGCCACAGCTGGCGCTCGCCGGTCGCGCCCCCGCGACCCAGCTGTCGCTGAGCGCGCTGTGCGCGCGGATCGTGCACGACATGGCGCGGCAGGGCACGCTGGGGCGGTACACGCCCCTGGCCACCCGCCCCGGACTCCCGGCGGCGCTGGCCCAGACCTTCCACGAATTTCGCATGGCCGAGCTCGGCCACGACGCGCTGCCGGGAACCTCCGAGGACCTGCGGCGCCTGTACGCAGCCTACATCGACGCCCTGACAGCCCAAGGCCTGGCCGACCGGGCCACCATGTACGCGGCCGCCGCGGAGACCATCAACGCGACCCCCTCCACGGCGCCGCCGCTGGGCCTGCCGACCCTGCTGGTGGATGTCGCGGTGACCTCCCGACTGCACGCCCGCGTGGTCGCGGCGATCAACCGCCGGGCGCCGGACCCGCTGCTCGCCGTGTTACCCCGGGGCGACACCCGCAGCGCGCGCCTCCTCGCCGCCGAGCTGGGGGCCGCGGTGGAGCCTGCCGTCTCCGAGGACGCGGTCAGCACGTCTCTGCAGCGGGTGCAGCGCCAGCTGTTCCACGACGCGGAGCTGCCGCGGGCGCCCCTGCGAAATGACGTGGCGGTGATCAGCGCCCCCGGGGAGAGTCGCGAGTGCGTCGAGCTGGCGCGCAAGGTGCTGGCGCACGCTCAGCGCGGGGTCCCCTTCGATCGCATGGCGATCTTGCTGCGCGAGCCGGTGACCTACCGAGGCCATCTGTTCGAGGCCCTGCGGCGGGCTCGGATACCGGCCTGGTTCGGCCCCGGGGCGATCATGCCGCACCCCGCGGGTCGAGCGCTGCTGGCGCTGCTGGCCTGCGCCGCCGAAGGTCTCTCGGCGCGCCGCTTCGCCGAGTACCTGTCCATCGGACAGTGCCCCGCCGTGGTCCCCTGGGGCGCGCCTCCGCCAGCGGCGCCGAGGGATCGCCGCTTCGCCCTGCCCGACGAAGACGCCGAGCTGTATTCTTCGGTGATCGAGCGGTTCGCGACGCCCGACCAGGCCGAAGCCCCGTCGAAAGAGGCCGACCACGGCGTCCCGGCGGAGGGCCAGGAGCCGCCCGTGGTGGCAGGCCAGCTCCGAGCCCCTCGGCGTTGGGAGCGCCTCCTGGGAGAGGCTGCCGTCATCGGCGGACGGGCGCGATGGAGGCGACGACTCGACGGGCTGGCACAGCAGCTGGCGTTGCAGCTGCAAGCGCCGGATGTTGACGAGCCCATGGCGGAGCGCCTCGAGCGTGATCTGACAACCCTCCGTGCGCTAGGAGACTTCGCCCTGCCGCTGATGGACGACCTGGTCGGCCTCCCCGGCGAGGCCACCTGGGGAGAGTGGCTGGAGGCCCTCTCGAAGCTCGCCTCGCGGGCCCTCCGCGACCCCGCTCGGGTGCACGCCGTGTTCACCGAGCTGACCCCCCTGGGTCCCGTCGGCCCGGTGACTCTGGAGGAGGTCCGTCAGGTGCTCACGGATCGGCTGACCCACCTCCTTGAGCGGCCGGCCGCGGGAGACCGGCGAGCGGGCAAGGTCTTTGTGGCGGACATCGAGAGCGCCCGCGGCCTGGTGTTCGATGTCGTGCTCGTACCTGGGCTGTGCGAGCGGCGGTTCCCGCGAAAGCTGACCGAAGACCCGATCGTGTTGGATCGCGCTCGCGCGGCTATCTCCCAGGATCTGGCCACGGGCCGAGACCGCATCGCCAACGAGCGGCTGCAACTCCACCTGGCTGTCGGCGCAGCGAGTAGCCGCCTGGTGTTCAGCTACCCGCGCATCGACCTGGAGCAATCACGGCCTCGGGTGCCATCGTTTTACGGCCTGGAGATCCTACGCGCTGCCGAGGGCCTCCTCCCCGACTTCGCCGACCTGGCTCGGCGCGCCGGGGCCGACACCGCGGGGCATCGCGTGGCGTGGCCAGCTCCCGCCCACCCCGAAGAGGCCATCGACGCGGCAGAGTACGACCTGTCATCCCTCGAGAGCCTGCTGAAATGCCGCGACGATGAGGTCCGCGGTCGCGCCCGTTACCTCGTCGAGGCCAACCCCTACCTGACCCGTGCGCTGCGTTTTCGAGCCCGCCGCTGGTCGGTCCGCAAGTGGACGGGCGCCGACGGGCTGGTCGACGTGCGCCCGGAGACCCTCGAGCTGCTCGCCGACCTGATGCCCGACGTCACGTCCTACTCAGCGACGTCGCTTCAGAACCTGGCGCTGTGTCCCTACCGCTTCATGCTCCACGCACTCCACCGTCTGTCTCCGCGGGAGGAGGCCGAGTCGGTCGAGACCTTACCGCCTCGAGAGCGCGGCTCTCTGATCCACGAAGTCCAGTTCGACCTGCTCAGCGAGCTCGAGCGGCGCGGCATGCTGCCGATCACCGCGAGCGGCCTGGAGGCGGCCTGGGGACTGCTCGACCAGGTGCTGTCTCGAATCGGGGGGCGCTATCGGGAGCTCCTCGCGCCCGCCATCGACCGGGTCTGGGACGAGGGGATAGCCACCATCCGAGCCGATCTGCGCCAGTGGGTGCGCCGACAGTCCGACGCCCACGGCGACGGCGACGGGTGGGTGCCCTGGCGCTTCGAGCTGGCGTTCGGGCTCCGCCCCAGCGATGGCCACGACCCGTCCAGCCAACGACAGCCGGTGCCATTGGACTGCGGGATCTTGGCCAAGGGCTCCATCGACCTGGTAGAGCGCCACGTCGACACCGGCGAGCTGAGGGCGACCGATCACAAATCCGGGCGGCCGATCAAAGAGGTCTACCTCATCACGCGAGAGGGTCGGGCGCTGCAGCCGATGCTTTACGCGCTGGCGTTGGAGAAGCTGTTCCCGGAAGCCGGCGTGGAGTCCGGGCGACTGTATTACTGCACCGAGCGAGGGGGGTACGAGGTCCGATCGGTGGCCCTGGATCAACCGACCCGTGACGCCGCGCAGACCATCGCGGAGGCCCTGAAACACCATCTCCGCGAGGGCTTCTTCCCCGCCGCGCCGAGGGAGGGCGCCTGCACCTATTGCGACTACAAGGCGGTGTGTGGACCCAACGAGGTGGAGCGGATCTCCAGCAAGCGAGATGACGGCCGCCTGTCGGCGCTGAAGGATGGCGTCCGACTGCCCCGCAGACACG
>JAAZYN010000249.1 GCA_014239625.1 Myxococcales bacterium
CCGGCGATCCAGACGTCCTGCGCCGAGCGGCCGTGGACCGCGAGGAGGGCCGCCTGTGGCGTCTCGGCGACGACCTGCCAGGAGTCAGCGGGGGGGGCCGGCTGCGGCGGGCACGCGGTCGCCGTGATGAGGCATGAAGCCAGCAGGAGCCCCCAGCAGATGCCATGTCGACGTCCTACCCGAGAGGGATGCGTAGGGTTGAAACCGCGGCGATGGGGCGTTGATTGCATCGTGATTCGGTCCGTAAAGCGGTGGCGTTTCCAGACATGTCGCGCGCCGCCGTGGTCGAGCGTCGGGACGACAATCGAGTTGGACGACGCTGCAGAGTCGCAGCGGAGATAAGGCTGGGAACCTATGGAGGCGGCCGACAGCTGTCAACGGAGCCTCGCCCTGGCGCCAGCGCGGTGGTGAAGGGTCCCCACGCCAGGCGGCTACAGGCGCGACTCGGCCCGAGCCGATCCGCGTTGAGGAACAGCAGCGCGCGGCCGCCGGGTGTCACCATCGACACCCGGTGGTGTCGGTGATCACGGTTGGGTCACCAGGGCCGAAACAGCCGAATGATACGACGCACAGGGCTCGCGGTCAGAGGCCGCGGAGCGGTCGGTTGGCAACCGGAACTTCTCGGCCGAGCCGGTGTCCGGATCCTGATTCGAGCATTGAAACACTCGCCGGGGAGGACCCCATGCGGATGGCACCCGCCATGACGTCGACTTGCGCACTCTTACTGCCGTTGTTTGCAGCCCCACAGGAGGGCCACGGGAAGGTCAGGACCCACCTGCACGACGCCGTCGTCGTCCAGGACACCGCGCTCGTCATTGGCGCGACCACCACCCTCCACGTCACCCTGTGGGGGGCGACCTCGCTGCTCGATCGCGAGGCTATCCCGGGCACCATCGAGGTGACCCTCGCCGAGCCCCTGCCTCCGACGCCGCCGACCACCACAAAGAGGTCAAAAACAACGCGGACGGAGGCAGCCAAGCGGCGAGCGCCCAAGGTGCCAAAGCGCTGGAAGCTTTGGGCTGGCAAGACCGACAGCGCTGGTAAGGCGTCGCCCAGCTTCCGCGTTCCAAAGGTCAGATCCGGAGACTACCGCCTGATCGTCGCCACGCGGTCAGCCCATGGGGCCGGCACCTATACGCGGACCGTGCAGGTCAACGACCGTACCACCGTCCACGTCCGCACCGATCGGCCCATGTACAAGCCCGGCCAGACCATTCACTGGCGAGCGTCGCTGGTGAACGCCACCAACGGGCTGCCTGTCGCGCGCGGGAAAGCCGCTGTGAGCATCCGCGACCCTCGTCGCACCCAGATCTGGCGCGGCGAGATCCGGGCGGACGCCAACGGGATGGTGTCCGGATCGCTGCCCTTGGCCGACGACCTGATCACCGGAAATTACGTCGTCTCGGTGCGGTCGCGTCGCGCCAGCAGCTCGGTGACCGTCGACGTGCGCCCCGTCAAGCTCCCCCCGTACTTCGCCACGGTCACCCTCGACAAGGCCCTTTATCCGGCGGGCGCGCGCGTCTCCGGTATGGTGTCAGCGCGCTACCCCTATGGCGAGCCCGTCCAGGGGACGGTGAACGTCGTCGCTCGCGGCGCTCGCGGTACGCTGTGGTCGACGAAAGGTCGGACCGACGACTCGGGACGGCTGCCGATCGCTTTCCAGCTGCCCGGCGTGGGTCGCGGCGAAGTCACCGTCACGGCGAGCTTCACCGACGGGGCTGGGCGCACCGTGAGCGCCGCGTCGAGCAGGAAGTGGGGCGCTCGAGACGTGCGTGTAGTGATCGTCGCCGAGAGCCGAGAGCTCGCCCCCGACACACCGCAGAGCGTCTCGATCGTGACCGTCGACGACCTGGGACGTCCGGTCCCCGCAGAGCTCACCGTGAACGCACCGCTCGCCGGCCTCAACGACCGCGTCGTGACGTCGACCGGCGTCGCGCGGGTCTCGGTGACGGTGCCGGCGAGCACGAAGGGTAAATATACGCGGAGCAAGGCTCGCCTTACCTGGATGCGGGTCGCGACGGGATCGGTAGGCCCAAAAGATCTGGCCCAGGCCGAGCGCGTCGTCAACGGCTCCGCTTCGACGCTGTTGCGGTGTGTCCGTTTCAACAACCCGCTGCGTGACGCCGCGGCACCGACCTCGCTGGAGGTGGTCGCAGGGTTCAAGCGCAACACCCTCCGACGCGTCGAGGCGTCGACGATTCCGTTCGACGAACGCGCTGACTTCCGCGTGCCTGTCGGGCCGAGAGCCAGCACCTGCATCACCTCGGAGCTGAGCCAATGGGCGAGGCTGGGCGGTTTGAAGTTGAAGGGTCGAACGGAGCTGCGCTTCGGGGTGCGCCAGACACACACCACCAAGATCCGTTACCACCGCGTCCACTCGACCAGGATCAAGGTCGTCGCGCGCCTGAACGACGGCCGTGAGATCGAGGCGAGCCGAAACCTGACGATGGCGTTGGACCAGGCCAAGGCCGGACTGAAGCTGGCGTCCCCGGTGGTGGCCCATGGGGAACCGATCAAGGTGACCGCGACCTGGCCCGACAACGGCCGACCGGTGCTGGTCACCCTGGTGCGCGGGTCGACGGCGCTGACCTCGACCCTGGCCACGCGGCGCGACGACGGTTCGCTGGAGGCCACGCTGATCGCACCCCAGGGAGCCTTTGGGTTGGCGTCCATTCGGCTCGCTCAGTGGTCCTGGAGGCGATCGGACCATGCGGCGGTGGACACGCTGGTGCGCACCGCCAACCTGTACCTGAAGCCGGCCCTGCTCGACGTCGCGCTGGAGCTGCCCAGACGCGTGACGCCGGGGGCACCGATGACCCTGGGGGTGAAGGTGCGCGACGCGAAGGGGCGTCCTGTCGCGGGGGTGGGGCTGGCGGCGTCGGTGGTGGATGAGCGTGTCCTGGCGCTGGGCGACCGCCAAACACACCTGTTGGACGCCCTGACTGGCCCCAGCCTGAAGCGAGCCCGCTACGCCGGGCTGGCGTTTCGAGAGCACGCCCTCAAGGCAGAGCTGACACCGCTGGACGCGTTGGTCGGACGCACCATCCTCGAGTCTCTAGAACACCGGACGGCACCGCCGCTGGTGCACTTGCCGGCTGCCGAGCGGTGGCGCGACGAGGCCAGGCGGATCCGAGAGGCCTATACCGGCGCCATCGATATCCTGGTGAAGACGCCGGGCACGGTCGTGAAGCGTTCCGGCGAGCGGCACACCATCGTCACCGAGTTGTCCGACACGTTGGAGCCCCATGGGAACTGGCCCGCCAAGATTCGAGATCCATGGGGTCGACGTACGACCTGGAATTACTTACGGCAGCTTATGCCGAGGACCGACGGACGCGCGGTCGGGACGCAGGTCTCCAAACACCGCATCGGGCTGCTGGCGCGCCTCATGAAGAAACGCAAGAGGGCCGCTCGAACACACTTCCGTCGAAGGCAGCCGCGCACGCTGGCCAGCTTCCTCGGCAGACGGCACAGCCATCTGGCTACCGACGCCTGGGGGGTCCCCTACGTGATCCGACCGGGGACCAGGCAGACCGGCATGGAGGTGGTGTCGTCGGGGGGTGATGGGGTGCTCGACACCGACGACGACATCGCCCGCGCGGACGTGCTGGACGAGACGAGCTGGGGTAGTGGCGGACTCGCGATGAGGGGTGTGGGGTACGGCGGTGGCAGTGGCCGCGCCATGGGAAAGCTCTCCGGGAAGGGCTCCGGCCGAGCAGGGGATGCCGCTGTGGCGGCCGTGCGCAAGCGGTTCGACGAGACGGTGCTGTGGTCGGTGGGAGAGCAGACGGGCAAGGGCGGGTCGGCGAGCTTCCGCTTCGACATGGCCGACAGCATCACCGGCTGGGAGGTCGAGGTGGAAGCTATCGGACCCGGCGGAATAGGGCGGGCGGTGACGCGCACCGAGACGTTCCTGCCGCGGTCGGCGAGCGTGACGCTTCCGGACACACTCAGCGTTGGAGACCGTTACACCGCGTCGGTCGTCGTGGCCAACCACACCGCCAAGGCGGAGACCCTCGTGGTGACGGCGCAGGCGAGCGGAGCTATCGCGCTGGACGGCGGCGTGTCGAAGACCGTCGTCCTGGACGCCGGCGCCACGGCGGCTGTGCCCTTGGGGCTTCGCGGCGCGTCCGCGGGCAAGGGGAGCATTCGGGTGAGCCTGAGCACGCGGGGTGGCGTCGGCGTCGACGCCCTCGAGAAGTCCACCACGGTGGTCGCTCAGGGCGCCCTCGAGCGGCGCCTGATCGCGGCCCGGGTCGATACCGACGGGCGCGCGCGGTTGGAGCTGGATATCCCTGATGACGCTGTCCCTGGGTCGGTTCGAGCACGCATGCGAGTGTTCCGAGGTGCGTCCGACGCGGTGCTCGACGGCCTCGAGGACATGCTCAAGGAGCCGTATGGCTGCTTCGAGCAGACCAGCAGCACGACCTACCCTAATCTACTGGTGTTGCGCCTGCTGCGGAGGGTTCCGGGCAGCGGCGCCGCGCGCGAGAGAGCGCGAACGTTGGTGGGTCGGGGCTACCAGCGGCTGTTGTCCTACGAGGTCCGCGGCGGTGGGTTCTCGTGGTTCGGCGAGCGGCCCGCCAACCGCGTCCTGACGGCGTATGGGCTGATGGAGTTCGTGGACATGGCCGCGGTCTATCCGGTGGACCCCAAAGTCATCCGGCGCACGCGGCGTTGGCTGGCGGCCGAGCAGAGGTCGGACGGATCCTTTCGCTCGGACCGGGCGTTCCCTTCGGGACGAGCCGCTACGACCGCCTACATCACGTGGGCGCTGGCGCAGTCCGGAGGCTCCAAGAAGGCGGCCGCACGGGGCCTCAATTGGCTGCGGCGGCAGGCCCGGAAGCTGTCGGCCGAGCCTTACGCGCTGGCGTTGTGGGCCAACGCCGCGGCTGCCCGCGGCGGCGACGCCAAGCGGCCGCTGGCGATGCTCGCGCGGCACGCCAAGCCGGGCCGCAGCGGCGCGGTCAGTTTCGGAGGCACCGGTCAGACCCTGTTCTACGGCTACCGGCGGACGGCGATGACCGAGACCACCGCGCTCGTGGCGATGCTCGGCCACAGGGCCGGCCATCTTCGCTGGGGCGACCCGATGCGGTGGCTCTGGGACAACCGCGATCTGCGTTACGGCTGGGGATCGACCCAGGCCACCGTCCTGGCGCTGCGGGCGGCGGCTGTCTCGGAGGAAGGCGCCGCACCCCCGCGCAAGGGCGCGCTGACGGTGAGCCTCGATGGCGCCCAGACAGGGAAGGCGAACCTCGCCCATCCGAGCGTGCCGACGTTCGATCTGGCGCCGAAGGTCGGCAGAAAGCAGGTCGTGGAGCTCAGTGGACCGGGCGGAGGGCTCCAGGCCGAGATGCGGCTGCTGTGGCGCGCTAAAGGTCCCGCGAAGGTGAAGAGTCAGGGGCTGGCGGTCCACCTGAGGCGCACGGACACGGGCCCGGTGACGGTCGGGGACGCGACGACGTTGAACGTAGCGGTCATGAACCCGGCGGCCGAGGAGGTGGCCATGCCGACCATCGTGATCCCGGTTCCGCCCGGTTTCAAGGCGGTCACGACGTCCCTCGAGCAGCTGAAGAGGCGGCGACGAATCGCGCGCTGGGAGGATCGGGGCGACCGGATCCATCTCTACCTGACCCGGCTGGCGCCTCGCGCCGCGGTGATGCTCAGCTACCAGCTCGAGGCGACCGCGCCCTGTGACGTGTTGCAGCGCGGTGCGCAAGCCTACGCGTATTACGAGCCGTCGGTGCGAGGCCGCAGCGGCGGGCTCAGGATGGCGGCCGCCGCGCGTCAACCGTAGCTCCTCCCCCGGCTCCCCCGCCAGGGCAGCCCGGGTGCCGGCGCGGCCACCCGCCGCGCCGCGGTGGTGAATCTCACCCAGCCGTGCTCCACCATGGACCCGGTGGCAGCCGTGAAACCCTCGTCCTGTGGCCCGAGCGGTCTCACGGACCACCGCGGGCACCTGGACGCCATCGCTCGTCAAGCCGGCCGCCCAGAGCATGCGCGCGCG
>JAAZYN010000024.1:0-14358 GCA_014239625.1 Myxococcales bacterium
GAGAGGGTATTCGACGGCCTTGCCGACGGACGCGTCGATGATGGCTGGCGTGCGGCCTCGGCGCGGCATCACCACGGCGCTGAGCTCGACGCCCCACAGCCGGAGGCCGCTCACAGCCTTATCATCTGCGGCCCACTGGAGTGGAACCACTCCCGTCAATCCGTTGGGCTGCTCAACCTCCAGCTCGACCAGCGGGATCTCCCGCGGATCTCCCACGGGCGGGCGAACCTTGGCCGCGAGGCGGCGGCCATCATGAAGCTCCAGCGAGACCGAGGTCGCCCCCAACAGATGGCCGGTCGGGGCCAGGACCTTGGTGACGCCACCGTCATCGACGGCGAAGGCTCGGACCTGCCGGGGGGTCCGGTATTTCGGGTCCTGCCCCGGGGACAGGGGTGGATGATAGTGCACGAGCACCATGGCGCGGACGTATGTAGCCGCGAACTCCGCGCGCGCTTTCGCGTCGGTCAGCAACGCCTTGGGCGTAGGAGGGGCTGCGCCGGCGTCGGGGGCCATGAAGGCGACGGTCAGGATGGCGACCAGAGTGCGATTGGGCATGGTGCCACGAGTCTACGCGCGGCCCGCCAGACCCCCAAGAAATCAGGCGTCAAGTGTCCGGCTCACCGGCGCGCGTCCCCCTCGTTGCGCGGGCGACGACGGCCTCCACCAGGCCAGGTGCCACCCGTTTGCCCCAATAGAGCATGCGCGCGGGGCCGTCGCACAAGACGGTGGCTCGTGGACGCCTCACCGCCGCGACGATGGCGTCGGCCACTTGCTCGGGTGGCACCCGCTTGCGCCGTCGGGTCGCCTCGGGGATGGCGGCAGGGTCCATGTGGCCATGCAGCTCGGTGCGCGTCGCGCCTGGGAGCACGTGGACCACGGACACTCCCGTCCCCTTCAGCTCCATAGTGAGGGCCTCCGCCACCGCACGAACCGCGAACTTGCTGGCGCAGTATGCTGCGTATGCGGGAAACGCCTGGATCGACACGATAGACGAGACCGGCACCAACACGCCGTCGCCCCGTTCCCGCATGCCCCTTCCGAAGGCCTGGAGAGTGTGTACGAGGCCGTCGAAGTTGACCTTCATCTGCCGCTCGATGTCCTCCCAGGGCATGTCGAGAAACGACCCCAGCTGCATCACGCCGGCGTTGGCCACCGCCACGTCACAGTCGATCTCGGACGCCAACGCAAACACCGCCGCGCGGTCGGTGACGTCGACACGATGGGCTCGGATGCTCGGGTGCTCCAGCGCCAGCGCGTCGAGGCGCTCGATGCGCCTGCCCACAGCATGCACGTCAGCCCCAGCTCGAGCGAACGCGCGGGCCGTGGCGGCTCCGATGCCGCTGGACGCGCCGGTCACGAGCACCGACGAGCTCTCGAGGTCTCGCGCCATCAGGGCGACCGCCGGACGGCCAGCCGATGGCCCACCCAAAGAGACACCAGACCGCACCTACCATGGCCCCGAGCGCGGTCGAGGTGGGGAGTCCAGGCCAGCGCCGCGGGCACACCCCGAGTCATCGAGAGCACCGCCAACCGGCCAGCGACGCCCACGCCGCCATGACCCCTCCGTGGCACGACAAGAGAGCCTTCAACGGGCGACGCCACCCTCACCTCCATGGCTCGGCACGTGAGGCTCGCCTCAGACAAACCGGTCGACGCCTGTCACGCCGCCACTGTCATCGGTGTCACCACCGTCAGCGCTGAAGCGGTACGGTGGGTCCAACAACCCGTTGACGCGGTCCATGACCCCATCCACGTAGCCCTGAAAGATGTCTCTGTGGGCGATCTCAGCGGGCGCCGAGAACGGAACGAAGGGGTCGTCGATATGAAACCGGGCCACGTCTTCGTAACGAATGGGCTCGCCAATTCGATACACGATGTGCCCCCCGCTCTTCGCGAAGGGGCTGCCGCCGGGATAGACCTCGTCGCAGCCGCTGCAGCCGACGGGCACGACGGTCTTCTTGAAGTGCAGAGCCACCTGCGCGAGACCGGGGCGGCCCTTCGACAGACGCCGCGACCGCGTGCCCTGGGGGAACACCAGTAAATCCAAACCCATGCCGAACGCCTCGAGGTGCAGCTCCAGAAACGTCCCCATCATCTCCGCGAACACCCCATTGATCGCGTCTGGATAACGCTCGCGTTGCGGATCGAAGGGCCTCCCGAGGATCGCCCGTGGCGTCGTGAGCAGCTCCTGGGGACACTGCGACGGGGCATCTCGACGATCACCGTGGGCCGCGCCATCCACCCAGCCTCGAAGGGCCGTGTACTCCTCATCGCTGGGGCGGCGACCGAGCGTCGACAGCATGTCGCGCGTGATCACATACCCGCGCGACACGGTCGGAAGATTGTTCGTCTTCTCCATGAAGTATCGCACCAACCGCTTCTCGTAATACTTGCCCTTCACCCAGGTGGCCGTGAACCGATCCAGCTGCTGATAGAGCTTCAACTGAAACGGCCAGTAGTTGTACCGATCGGTGTGGTTCATCGCGAAGATGACAGGCTCGTCCGGGACGCGCTCGAAGCCCTCCACGTCGATGGCCGTGCGCCAATAATCGACGACCAGCAGCTTGGCGATGAACCGCTGCCAGAATGGGCGAGGGCTCAGTTGGATGCGGCGAAGGGTAGGCAGATCCAGCATGAGCCACAGATGCTAGTTAGAGCAGGGCGAACTGTCCACGCGCGGCGCGAGTCGCCAGCTCGAGCCTGTCGGCGCCCCAGAACAGTCCGCGCTTGGAGTCGGGCCCATGAACAACGAAGGTCGGCGCTCCGAACGCCCCCGCCTCGATGGCCTCGGAGGTCGAATCAAAGAGCATCTGCTTGGCCTCTCCAGCTCGCAACACGAGGTCAGCGCCGTCGTAGCCGTGCTCGTCGGCGATGGACGCCACCGCGGTGGGAGTGGCGATGTTGATCCCTTCGGCCCAGTACGCCCGAAAGAGGCCGCGGATGAAGTCGTGACCCCGCTCGCGGTCCAGATGGGCCCCGGCCAACAAGGTGACTCGCAGGGGCAGCACGCTGCGCAACGGGAAGTGGGCCGGCCACTTCAACGGCAACCCCACCTCTTCGGCCTGCCGCATCATGTCGGCGATGGTCCAGCGACGCTTGCGCGCGTTCAAGCTCTGCATCGGCACGTTGACCTGCGCCACGGCTTTGAAGACAGCCCCCAGCAACATGGGGCGCCAGCGAGCCGCCTGGCCTAGGACATCGTCCACCCGCATCGCAGCGAGGCAGGCGAACGGGCTGGAGAAGTCGAAGAAGAAGTCCACCGGGGCGGTCTCGCCGCGATAGTCGGAGGCCAACGGGAGGCTCGGCGGCGCGCCGCCGAGGCGCCGCTCGACCTGATCGAACCGATCCTGCCCCCAGTAGAGGGCCTGCTCACCGCCCACGACAAGCGCGGGGGCACCGAAGACACCTCGATCCAAGGCCTTCTGAGTACAGTCGAAGAGCTGCTGCTTGACGGCCTCTCCACCCGCAGCCTCGAGCACACCGTCCGCGTCGTACCCTGCGGCTGCAAGGACATCGGCCACCACCGCCGGGTCACCGATGTCTCGATGCTCTACCCAATATGCCCGGTAGTAGCGATGCATCAGGTCCGCATAGGGCTCTCCGGTGACCAGGAGGGTCCGAAGCGCGGTGACCGTTCTATAGGGATGTCCCGCCGGCATCTTCAGCTCGAGCCCCATCTGCTGCGCCCAGCGCGCCATGTCTCGAGCGTTGTGTCGCGCCTTGGCCGGCCCGAGCTGGGCGAACAGGCGCTGCGACGTCTTCACCGCGCGAAACACGCCCCCCAGCAGGAAGGGGCGCAGCTCGAGCGCAGCGCCAGTGCGCTCCGCCAACGCCTCGACGGCCTGCGACGCGAGGTAGGCGTACGGGCACGAGAAGTCGAACCAGAACTCGAGGATCTCAGCAGCGGTAGTCACGCTGGCACCTCGAAGTGTACGGCTTGAATGTCCAGGGGGCCGTTCTTCAACGGTCGGGTCGTGACGACGTTCAGCCCCAGCGCCTCGATGTGTTCGCGCTCGGCCATCAACAACCACACCTGCCAGCCTCCGAAGTGGCGGCGCAGCGACTGCCCCAACTGTCGAAACATCGGAGTCAGAGCGCGCTGCTCGCTCAGGCGCTGGCCATAGGGCGGGTTACCCACGACGAGACCCGGTCCACGGACGCCCGTGGGAGGTTCGAGGCGTCGCGCGTCCACCGTGCCCAGGTTGACGTGACGGGCGACCCCTGCTCGGGTGGCGTTACCCAACGCGACGTCCAGGATTCTACCGTCCCGATCGAGCCCCCAGATCGGCGGACTCTCGACGTCCGCGCCGAGCCTGAAGCCCAGCGATTGGTCCCGAAGCTTGGCGAACTTGTCGGCGCGGTGACCCGGCCAGGTCTCGAAGCCGAAGCGTTCGCGCAGGCTCCCGGGATCGATCCGGCGCGCGATCAGGGCCGCCTCGATGGGGATCGTCCCGGAGCCGCAGAAGGGGTCGACCAATGGCCTGCGGCCGCGGTAGTCCGCGAACTTCAGGAGGCCCGCCGCGAGGGTCTCGCGCAGGGGCGCCTCCCCGGCCTCGGTGCGATAGCCGCGGGCCGCCAGGCTCCGCACCCCGGCGGCGTCCAGGCTGACGGTCACGTCGTACCCGACCCACCGCAGCGCGACCCGCACGTCCGGACGTCCTGCGTCAATCGATGGACGATCACCCACCGCCTCGCGAACCGCGTCGACGATGGCGTCTTTGGTCTTGAGCATGACGTAACGCTGGTCGCCGATGGCCGCGTTTCTAACGGTAGCCGAGATGGCGAGGGTGCGGCCCGGATCCGCGAGATGTTGCCAGCGCGCGGCCGTCTTCACGCCGCGATACAGCTCGTCGGCCGAGCTGGCCTTGAACCTCTTGAGGTTCCACAGCACCCGGTGGGCCGAGCGCAGCCGCAAGCAGGCGCTCATCATGAGCGACTTGTCGCCGACAAAGGACACCCCTGCGGAGCCCGAACGAATGTTCGACGCACCCAGACGTCTAAGCTCGTCGGTGAGGACCCCCTCCATACCGGGCACGGTCGTCACGAAGTACTTTCTCCCCGGTTGACTTGTTCCGCGTGCCATGCGCTCTACTAACGCGATCCAAGAGAAAAGGGGAACCTGATGGTCCACTCTCGTCCGCTCCACCTGTCACGCCTCGTGCCGGTCGTGATGTCAACGGCCCTCGTGATCCTCAGCCTCGTGCCCGACGCGAGCGCCCGGCGCGTGCGGAAAACGCGCACAAACCTGGACACGACGCCCACAGCGGCAGAGGTCTTCCTGGTCGCGTCGGAGGGCGAGACTGCCTTGGGGTTGACGCCGCTCAAGAACGTGAAGTTGCCCCGTGGCACGATCACCCTGCGCTTCAAAAAGGAGGGGTACCGAGATCTGATCGAGACCGTCGAGATCGGCAGAAAGCGTCAGAGCTTCATCTTCAATCTCATCCGGATCATCAAGCCGGCGACCCTGGAGTTCATCGCGCAGCCCGAGTTTCACGGGGGCGAGCTCAAGGTCGATGGCAACATCGAGGGCACCATCCCCAAGACCATCACCGTGCCTCCCGGGCGGCACCAGGCCGAGGTTCACAAGCCCGGGTACAAGCCCTGGCGCCGCTGGGTCACCGTGCAGGAAGCTCAGAAGGTGACCTTTGACGTGACGCTGGTGAAGGCCGCCGACCCCACCGGTTCGATCCTGGTCGCGTCCACGCCGAGCGGCGCCGACATCCGGCTCAACGGCGCTCCACGAGGCAAGACCCCTGCCCTACTGAAGGATCTGGTCGCCGGAAAGTACCTGGTGACGTTGAACCTGAAGAACTATCGGCCGCACACCGCGACCGTCATCGTCACGCCGGGCAAGGAGACCAAGGTCGACGCCAAGCTGGAGAGCGACACCGGGGGCCTGGGGACCATCAAAGTCCAGGCGGACGTCGACGGGGCAACGATCTTCATCGACGGGGACGCCATCGGCCCAGCTCCCGTCACCAAAAAGCTGAAGGCCGGCCGTCACGTGGTCGAGGGGCGGGCCGAAGGCTTCTCGAAAGCCATGAAAGAGGTCGAGGTCAAAGACGGAGAGATCACCGTCGTCCAGCTGTCTCTCAAGGAAGCGACGGCGAAGTCCAAAGCGTCCGTGCGGATCATCGCCAATATCCCTGGCGCCGAGGCCCGCATCGACGGAGGCGCCGCGCAGCCGGTGCCGCTCGTGCGAAACGACCTGCGTCCCGGCACCCACTTCGTCACCGTCGTGGCCCGCGGCTACGCGCGCTGGGAACAGAGCGTCACGCTGAAGCCAGGCGAGCTGATCGAGATCGTGGCCAAGCTCGAAAAAGCCGGGCGCATCGTGGTCAAGACCGTGGGGGGCAAACCGGCGGAGGTGTTCATCAACGGAAAACTGGCAGGCAAGACCCCGTTCATCAAAGAGGATATCAAGGTCGGGACCTACGATCTGGAGATCAAGCGCGCCGACGGGAAGAGCGAGAGGCGCCGGGTCGCGATCGGCACCGCGAAGACCGTAGAGCTCAAGATCGGGTTCGACGATCGCTCGGGTCAGCGCGCTTTTCCGTTCAGTGGTCAGGCGGTGAAGGTCGACTCCGGGGGGATCGACATCCACACCGGCTTTCCGTGGCTCGTCGGAGCTCGCATCACGATGGGCGTATTCGATGACATGGACGTGTCCATCGCATTCCGCAGCGCGTTCAACATCACCAATGAGTTCGAGTTCAACCTGAAGTACCAGTTCATCGGGATCAACTCCTTCGCGCTGGCAGCTCAGCTCGGTCTCGGCGGCGGCGTGGGGGCCGACGATCGGAGCACCTTCCTCGCCAACCTCCGGGCCCTCATCACGATGTTGATCGGCCAAAAAGCGGCGATCACCTTGCGCGTCGGAGTCGATTACTACAACGAGCGGATCGCGCCCGAGGGTCGACCCGCGAATCGCGATCTGAATGGTACGAACAAGCCCGTAGGTGACTCCACCGACCGTTACAATCTTGCCTCGTTTCGGCTGGGGTTGTCCGTGGAAGTGAAGGTCTCTGACGACTGGAACTTCTTTTTGACGTTGGATGGCGACCCGGTGCCGCTACCCAGCGACCGGCCGCGCAACCGCCGCCGTTGGCTCTTGCAGGAGCAGTGGATGGTGGACGCGCAGGTGTACGGTGTCCTTGGGGTGTCATGGCTATTCTGACGAAGGATGCCTGCCCCGCTAAGCACGGGGTGGGAACGACAAGGCGTCGGTGATATGCTCCGATTCGTGAGGCTGCCGCAACGAACACAGATACTGGCGGGCATACTCGGAGCGGTCCTCGCCGGTGGCTGCAGCGAGTTCGTCGACCGGCCCGACGGCGTCAGCGATGCTACGGGCGGCGACGATGTGGATGTGCCCCTCACGGACACAGCCGTTGACGCGGACGTGGTCTCCGTGGACGCCACCGACGACGACGGGGCGATCAGCGCTGACGATGGGTCGAGCGGCGTCGACCCGGGGAGCGATAGTGACCCCGGGGCCGACCTTCCGGCGGATGGAGAGCCGTCTGATGCCGACACCTCTGACGCTCCGAGCTGCTCGGACGTATGCACGCTGGGAGCCAACAGCTGCGTCGACGTTCAAAACATCGCGACGTGCATCACATCGCCCGCGACCGGCTGCACCGTGTGGGACGATCCGGCGGCGTGCCCGACACCGAACCTCTGCCAAGGCTCCATCGCCTGTACCGCAACCTCGGGCGACGCCAGCTGCGAGGAAAACACCGCCGAGGCGGTCACGTGCAGCCCCGGGACGCCCTGTATCTTCGAGGTCTGCAACCCCGATACCGGGCAGTGCGATCAGTCGTCGCTCGAGATCGGGGCGGTGTGTGAGGATGACGACCCCTGCACCCCCATCTCGATCTGCGACAACCAGCTGAACTGCAAGGGCACGCCGGACGCATCCCTCTGCCCCTGTAGCTCCAGCGGTGACTGCGACGCATTCGACGACGGCGACAAGTGCAACGGCGCCTACCTGTGCTCGACCGACGGGGCGTGCGAGAAACAAGCCCCGGTGGCCGGGACCTGCCCACCGAACGCGGATCCATGCCTGAACAACAAATGCGAATCCACGACCGGGGCATGCCTCCCGGTGCCGGGTCCCGACGGCATCATCTGCCCCAACGCCTCGGGTGACATGTGCGTGCTCTCGTCCCAGTGCATCGGCGGTGACTGTATGCCCAACGTGGTCGACGACTGCGCCGGAACGCCGCTGGCGCTCTGCGAGGAGGCGTCCTGCGTTCCCAACACGGGCGCCTGCGAGGTGACCCCCTTGAGCGACTGTTGCGGCAACGGGACCCAGGCAGGGGCAGAGCAATGCGACGACTCCAACGACACCCCGGACGACGGCTGCTCGCCGACCTGCATGCTCCCGACCTGTGATTCTCAGAGCTTGACGCTGTCGGGCGCTGGATGCGCGATGCTGAGCGATGCGGCCCTGGTGTCCGACATCCTGCAGTTCACCATTGACCTCTGGGTCCGGCTCGGCTCGGCTAGCGTCGGGGTCACCACCATCGCCGCCATGCGCCCCCCGGCTGGCCCTCAAGGTTGGGCCTTGGAGGTCGACGGCTCGGGCAATCTCCAGATGACCCTCACCGACACCGCCGGGAGCCCCTTTGTCGCTTCTGGTCCCCCGCTTGTGGTGGGCGCGTGGACCCATGTCCGTGTGGCTCGGTCCGGTGACGACACCGGCTTCTGGGTCGACGGCGTGGCGACTCCCGCCGTCACGGCCGCCACGCCGCTGAGCGGCGCTACCGGCTCGGCGGTCCTGTCGGTAGGCTGCACGGAAGACCAGGAGCAGTACTTGCATGCCGACATCGACGACCTCTGGATCCGGTCGACGGTCGCGAGCACGCCGGGCACCGACATCGCGCCCCCTTCGGCGCCGCCCGCGCCGGACGCGAACACGCTGGCCCTGTACCACTTCGACGAGACCTCGCCGGGCCTCAGCCCATCGTCATCGAGCGCGCCCGCGCTGGTCTGGCGAGGCTCGGCCGCGACGGCCCCCGACGATCCCTTCGGCGCCGCTCTCACCGACGGCGTCTGCCCCGTCTTCTGTCCTGACCGCGCGCTGAGCCTCACCGCGACTGAGTCCTTGCTGGCCAGCTCGGCCGACGCGGCACCGCTGGGCGGAGCCGACGCCCTCACCGTGGAGTTCTGGTACCGCAACACGACCCTCGATCCTGGCGCGCTGATGGCGTACCGCAGCGGCGGCGCCACGCCGGAGGGTTGGAGCATTCAGCAGTTCGAAGACGGTGGTGACGTGAAGTTGGCGTGGCTCGAGGAGTTCAACGGCATGAGCAGCCAGTGGAATTCGCCGACGCTGCCACAAGACGGCGGGTGGCATCACGTCGCCATAACGCGCTCCTTCAATGACACGACAAATCAGGCGACGGTCCGATACTTCGTCGACGGCAACGACGCGCCGTCCACCTCCCAGGCGGCGGCCAGCTTTCCAATGGGGGGCCAGTTCCACATCGGCACGCTGAATGGGTCGCTGCTGCCTGCGACGTATGATCTCGACGACCTCCGAGTCACCACCGAGGTCGTGTACGCGGTCGGGGACTTTACGGTCCCCGCGGGCAATGCCGCGCACCGCGCCAACACGGTGTTCATGTTCGGCTTCAACGAGGGCTCGGGGGCTGTCGCCTACAACGCCATACCGACGACGATGGGGCCGGCGGTCAACGGGGGTGATCTCATCTGGTTGAACCCCGGAGGGGTCCCGACGCCGTGTCCCTGACGCGCCGGCCCGGGCGCCCATATCGGGCTGACGGCTTACACCGCCTCGTCGCCGCAGACCGTGCCGAGGTCTTAGCGCTCCTCCGGGCCCGCGCGGTGCACAACATCTATCTATTGGCGCAGATCGAACGCGGCGCGCTGACTCGCGACGATGTAGCCGGCCCGCTGCTCGGCTACTACACTGGCAGAAGGCTGGACAGCGTCGCCGTCTGCGGCTCGAACCTGGTCATGAGCTCACCGGTCACCGACGACGCCATCAGCGCGTTCGCTCAATTCGCGCGCGCCGGGCGCTATCTGGTCAGGGTCGTGGTGGGCGACGATCCCACGGTGGACGCTTTCATGAGCCACTACGGCCGACGGTTCAGGCCTATTCACCTGGAGCGCGGCGGTCAACATCTCTATACGGTGTCGAGCGACACACTCCAACCCGCCGGCGAGCCATGCAGCCTGCGACAGGCCGAGCTCGAGGAGTTGCTCGAGGTGGTGCGGGTCGACCGCTGCATGGTCACCGAGGAGCTGGGCTTCGACCCCTTCGTCGGCGACATCGAAGGCTACCGTGAGGGCTGGCGGAGGCGGATCCGGGAGATGCGCGCGTGGGTGATCGGCCCCCTCGGTGGGCCGCTGATCTTCAAGCTGGAGCAGTCCGCTGTGTGCGAACAGGGCGTGCAGATCTCAGGGGTCTACACGTCACCCCACCATCGACGCCGCGGCATCGGGTTTCGCGCCATGAGCCAGATGTGTGAGCGGATGCTGCTCGAGGTCCCCGCCATCACCCTGTACGTCAACGACATCAACGCAGCTGCCATCCGGCTCTATCAGAGGCTGGGATTCGAGCGCGTGGGGACGATTCGCTCGGTCTGGTTCGACATCTGAGTCCGGGCCCTGCCCAGACGCCGCGTCAGCGCGCGTCCTGTCGAGGGGCGTGTGCGACCGACTCGGACTCGCTGAGAGCAACGGTCCCGCAGCGGCGAGGAGGGTGGATGTCCTGGGTGAGAAGGTACGTTGCGTCATGGGGGAGCGGTTCGGCTCAAGGCGTGACGACAAACGACTGGCAGCGCCCATTCGCGGAGGAGCAAGCCAGAACCGCGCCGAAAGAGCCCCGAATGACACGGCGGGAGGTTCCACGGAGGACGATAGCCCGCGTCGGCCGCAACGTCCCAAGGCCGCAAGACCCGGCTTTTCCGGAAGCCTCTCGGCATCATTCTGTTATGGTCCCGGCGTGATCGCAGGAACGACTCTCGAGAGAATCATCGACCCGACCCTTGGGCTCGTCTTTGGCTACGGCTGGAGCTCGGGAGTCTCTGACTTCATTCAGGATCATCCCAAGGCGTTTCTGTCCCGGGATGACAACGATATTCAGGAGTGGACGCTCCCAGGCGCGATCACGTTCTGCGGCATCCCGGTCGGGATCCACTTCCAGTTTAGCCTCGACGCGTTGATCACGATAGAGGTTCAGTTCCAGCTCGAACAGTTCGACGCGGCCCATGTAGAGGGGCTGGTGCAAGCGCTGGGCTCCCTGTTCAATGAGGACTTCGAGAGCCCAGACGAAGGCATCCTCATGATCGAAGAGGACACCACCCGGCTGACCTTCGATCTCATCGACAAGCGGCTGCTCTTCGAAGACATGGAGCTGTAGCTGCGCCGATGGCTCGTGTGACGTTCTATGACCTCCCGGCGCAGCAACGCTGGACAAAGATTCAGCTCCTCGCCCAGGCCGCCCTGCGCAAGGGCACCCCGATCCTCGTTCATTGCGCGACCGACGGAGTGGCCATGGAGCTGGACGACTGGCTGTGGACCTCTCGCGAGGACTCCTTTGTACCTCACGAGTATGTGAGGCCTGGCCAGCCGCTCAAGGACCTCGAGGCCAAGGTCGTCATCGTGGCCGACGAGCTGAACCCTCACGCTTGCCAGGTCCTCGTCCAGGAGGGGCCAGTGAGGCCTGAGTTCGCGCAGACGTTCGCCTCGGTCATCGACTTCGTCGACCATCGAACGCCGGAGCTGCTCCAGGCGAGTCGGCAGCGGTACAAGCGCTGGCGCGAGGTGGACGGGATCGAGCTGGATTACCGCAAGGAGGGCTAGTGTCGTGTCACGTTAGTTCGCTCACTAATTCGGGGCCTTGTTTCGCCGTTGGCTGCGTTGCTCAGGCTCGAATTGACGACCGCCAGTCCTTCGCCTTCGCGCCTTGCCAACGACGAAAACGGCTCCCGATTTATCACACGAACTAACGTGACACGACACTAGCGGTAGTCGCCGACCAGCCCGAAGGCCGCCCAGAATACCGGCGCCTCGTAGAGGCTCTCGCCGTCCCTGGTCATTCGTTTCACCTTCAGCTGAGCCCTGCGGAGGGCCTCTAGCAGGTCGCCCTCCGTGTCGGACTGCAGACCCTTGTAGAAATGCGCCATCAGCTCTTTGGTCGCGCCGTCGTCCACATCCCACAGGCTCGCGATGAGCGCTGGCGCGCCAGCGGTAGCGAACGCTTCGGCGATGCTTATGACCTCGTCACCCGTGCTCTTCCCCAACTCCACGGCGGTGGAGCACGCGCTCAGCACCACCAGGTCCGTGGTCTCTTCCAAGCCCGCGAAGCCCGCGATCTCGTCGACGGTCAACCGCTGCTTGGCCATCTTGAGGTAGCTCGAAAGCGGGTCCTCGTCGAGGATGCCGTGGGTCGCGAAGTGGATGATGCGGTACTTTCCGGCGTTGTCGAAGAACGACTTCTTGGTGGCGTTCTTCTCGAAGTAGATCTTGGCTTTCGGGAACGCCGACGACTTGATGAGCTCCGTCTCGGCGCGCGCGCCCGGCAGCGTGCCATCCGGGTTCGCGAAGGCCAAGAGGCTCGGCGCCGCGCGAGGCACGTGCTCGGACAGCACCCGGTCGATGGTCGTCGAGCTCAGGTACGCGATGCGATAGGTCTCCAACGCGTAGCGCGGCGGGGTGCCTTCCGGGCTGGTGACCAGCGCTTGAATCGGGAGGTAATAGAGCATCCCGAAGGGGATGATGAGCAGCGTCTTCGCCCCCGCCAGGTGGGGCTCGAGAGGCTTGAGCAGCCAGTCATGGAGCTGGCGCGAGACCTTGGTCAGCTCCTCCTGGTCGTCGAGCAGCTGACGCCGAAAATCGCTGACGGCCTTGTTGAGCGTCTCGGCCTTCACCGCCACCTGCACCGCGCGGGCCTGCGAGCTGTCTTTGGACACAAGGAACGCGTAGAGCACGTTTTCAGCCATGAAATACTGAATAATAACAGCTCCATCGGGGATCTGTTTGCGCCGCCGCACCAGCTGCCCCGGTTTGATGGAGATGGCGTTGTAGAGGTTCCGGTGCTCCTTTTTCAGCCTCAACAGTAGCTGCCGAACCTCGGCGTTGCTGGCGGCCACGAGCTCGTTGAGCTTGGACACGCGGGTCGCGTTGCGCAGGTCGCCGGATTTCGACAGCTCGGCTTTCAGCTGCTTTTCCGCCGCCGCCACCCGCTGGTTGGCGCTACGCAGCTTCAGCAGGGACGCTTGGACCTTCTTGTCGTTGGACTTCAGGCGGCCGGGATCGAAGATGCGCCGCAACTTCTGGTTGCGCGACATCTCCAGGATCTCCATGGCTCGGTTGACCTTCCGCATCTGCAGAAGAAGCGCGATGGTGTGCTCGTAGAGCTCTCCCGTGGTGCCGAAGGACAGCATCCCCGCCTGCTCTTCCTCGGAGCCGGCCTTGGCCGCCATCTCCGCCGACAGCTTGATGGCTCTCTCGTAGCTCTCCAACGCCTGGGTCGTGGCCCCCGACGCTTGCTGCGCGCGACCCAGCGCGTAATGCGCCGTCCACAACGTCTGCGTCATCTGCAGGCTCTCGGCCAGCTTCAAGGCTTCTTTGGCGTCCGCTACCGCGGCCTTGCCCTGCTTCTGACCCGCCTCGAGGATGGCCCTGGCGCTGAGAATCTCGGCGAGCATCGGCCGCCTGCCCATCTTGCGGGCGGTCGCCAGCGCCTGGGCAAACGCCGCGCGCGCTTCCTTGACTCGGCCGAGTCTCGCGTTCGCCCGCGCGACGCCCATCTTCGCGTCGGCCGACTCCAGCGGGGCTGAAGCCGCCTTGTAGAGCGCCGCGGCCTCGGCGAAGCGCTTGGCCGCCTTGGCGTAGTCTTTGTCCACGTTCAGGTGGACCGATCCCATGAACCGGCGCGCCTGCGCACGGTAGCCGCTGTTGCCCATCTGTACGCCGACCCGATACGCCTGCTCGAAGTAGTCATATGCCTTGGCGCTCTGCGAGCGCTTCATCGCCACCGCCCCCAAAACCATCAGGGCGAAGCGCTCTTTGTCGTAGTCCAGCTGTCGGCGCGACTTGGACAGCAGCCGGGAGGCTCGCTTCTCGGACTCCTCGAGCTCGCCCATCACCATGTAGATGTCCGCCAGCGCCGCCAGCGCCTGTTTTTGCAGCTCTTTGTCGCCGAGCTGCTGGGACCACTTGAGCGACTCCCGGATGTGGCGGACGGCGTCGTACGCTTTCCCTTCTGTCCCCGCAAGCTCCCCCAGCTCGCGCGTGATGGTGGCCAAGCAATATTCGTCATCCGCCGCGCGACAGCTCTCGAGCGCCACCTGCAGGGCGGCCGACATGGCGTCGAGCTTGCCC
>JAAZYN010000024.1:14368-14701 GCA_014239625.1 Myxococcales bacterium
GATGGCCGCTGGGGCGCCGAAGGCCTTGGCCACCACCAGGCCATCGGAGATGACCCGCAGGGCTTCCTGGCGCTTGGGGATCTCGGTCAACGCCGCCGCCCAGCGACTGCGCGCGTCGATGACGCCGCTGGCGTGGTCGACGGTGCTGTACATCTGCACGGCCTTCTCGCTCAGCTTCGCGGCGGCGAGGTGGTTGCCTCGGTTCGCGGCCGCGATGGCCGAGGCCTTGGTGTCGTCAGCGCGCAACCCGGTGCGTGCCAGGCCCACCAGCTTCTGCGCGTCGTGGTCGGTTCGCTTGTCGATCAAGAACCCAAGCGCCGCCAAGGCCTCGTG
>JAAZYN010000250.1 GCA_014239625.1 Myxococcales bacterium
GAGACAGCTTCTACACCGGGATCTGGAACCGGGCGTTGGACGCTCTTCAGGGCCGGGGCCGGGGTGTCGTGGTCGTAGTCACCGACGCCGACGGCAGCGACGCGTATAACATTCGCTTGTCTCAGCGGCGGGCTCAGGCCGTCGTCGATTTCATCACCGCGGGCGGAATCAACCCCCTGCGGATGCTCGCCCGGGGCTACGGAGAACGCCGCCCCATCGCCACCAACCGGACGAAGGCCGGCATGGCGATGAACCGGCGCGTCACCTTTGTCGCGAAAGGCGAGGCCTGCTCGAAGAAGGCTCCGCGACCCACTCCCAAGCCCCTGATGGGCAGCTTTGGTGATCCTCACCTGCGGACGCTCGACGGGTTCGGCTACGACCTTCACGCCACGGCTGAGCTCGTCCTGGTCCAGGCGCCCATCGAGGTGCACGTCCGTCAGGTCGACGTCGGCGGGGTAGGCATCAACCAGGGAGCAGGTATGCGGGTCGGGGCTCAGAAGGTGGGCGTGTACACGAAGATGCCGTCCATGCTCTACGTCGACGACGCGCCTGTGGCCCTGGAGGACGGCGGAGTCCTCCAGCTCGAGGCGCGAGGTGCTGAGGTGCGGCGGGATGGCAACCGCTACACCGTGTTTTGGCCCGGGAGCGGGACCCGCCCGTGGGTCCAGCTCACGTCCCGGAGCTTCAGCCGCGGCGGCTACCTCGACGTGGGCATCTGGCTCCCCGAGGCCCAACGGTCAAAGCTCGAGGGCCTGCTTGGAAACGGCAACGGGGATCCCAACGACGACCTTCGACTCCGCGACGGCACCGCGCTGTCACCGCTGACGTCGGACTGTTCCCTCCTGTACGACAGGCTGGTGCCGAGCTGGCGCGTGACGCCAAAAACGTCCTTGTTGACCTACCCCAAAGGCAAGCGGGCGCGTGATTTCTACGACCCCAAGACGCCCCGCAAGTGCCGCAGCGCCTCGGAGCTCAGCGCGGCGGCGCGGCAAAAAGCGCGGGATCGATGCCGGGCAGCGGGTATCCACGAGGAGGCGGCGCTCGCCGATTGCACCTTGGACATGGCCCAGCTTGGCGCCGACTCCGTGCTCGACAGCGCCTCGCAAGCGCCCAACGCCCGGTTGAGCCTCCGGGTCACGGGCCCCAGAGACGGCAGCGGGGCAGCTGCTCCGGACCTCACCGAGGTCAAGGGCGGCACGCACCCTGCGACCGTGGAGTCGGGTGCGCTCAACCCGGTCCGCCTGCCCTTCGGCGCGTTGGGCTGTTTCGACGCCGCGGCTCTGTTCGGTGGTGGTGACGGGACCTTCGCATGGGACACGGACCTGGACCTGGACTCCGATGGCGACGGTGATCCAGGTAATGACCGCGACCTGGCCGGGCCAAAGATGTCACGGAGCTACGCCGAGCCCGGGCGGTACCGGGTCGCCGTGACCCGATACGGCGCAGGGACAGAGCTGCGGCGAGAGCTGGAGGTGGAGGTCAGCGGCGGCTGTTTCGAGTCCAACCCGGGCTGTGACCCGAAGACCGCCTGCTGCACCTTCAAAACGAGCAACACCAAGCGCTGCGCCTCGTCCAGCGTGGTCCTGGAGAACTGCGCGTTTCGATTGTCCGAGAAGGTCCACTTCGCCTATGGAACAGCGCGGCTGGAGGCCAAGAGCGGTCCGATCCTGGACGCCGTCGCCGACGCCCTCACCGAGCGCGCCCACATCAAGCGGGTTCAGGTCCAGGGGCACACCGACAATGATGGCGCCGTGAAGGCCAATGACACCCTGTCGCAGGCTCGGGCGGACGCCGTGGTGGCGTATCTCGTGAGCAAGAAGGTGGCGGCCTCGCGCCTGGAGGCCAAGGGGTTTGGTGAGCACCGCCCCATCGCGCCCAACACCACCGACGCCGGCCGTGCCCAGAACCGCCGCGTGGCCATCGTCGTGCAGACGCCTCAGTGCGGCCGAAAGACCCTGGCCAGGGTCAACCCCTCGGCCGCCTCCGACCGCCAGGCCTGGGCCGAGCCTCGTGACCGAAAGACCGCAGCCCTCGATGGTCTGATCATCGGGGCGGCGACGGCGAGCAGTATGGGTGACCCGCATCTCCGGACAGCGGACGGGCTGGCCTATGATTTCCAAGGCGCCGGTGAGTTCCATCTCTCCGCATCCTACCCGCGGATTCAGGCGCGACAGGTGCCCCGTGGAAAATCAGTGGCCGTCAACGCCGCCTTCGCCATGGAGGTGGGCCGTCGCGTCGTGGGGATCCACAGCGACATGCCCTCCATGCTGTACGTCGACGGGGCGCCGGTGCCGCTCGACGACGGCGGCCTGATGGACCTGGGCAGCGGCGCATCCATTCAGCGCGCTGGGAACGTGTACCTGGTGACGTGGCCGGGCCAGGGTCAGAGCCGGCCGCAGGCTCGCGTCTGGAGGTCGGGCATCAAGCTCGCCATCCCCAAAGGTCTCAAGGGGCGCATGTCCGGGCTGTGGGGTGATTTTGACGGAGACACCAGCAACGACCTCAAGCTGCGCGGCGGTGGCCCCTACGATGCCAAGGCGGGGGGGTGCGACGGGCTCTACGGCGCATTCGCCGACAGCTGGCGGGTCCGTTCCGACGAGAGCCTCTTCGTCTACGCCAAAGGGCTGAGCACGGCGTCCTTCGTGAAGCGCGATTTCCCCGCGCGCTGCGTGACCGCGGCTGATCTGAGCGCTTCGGCGCGTCAGCGGGCGCAAGCGGTCTGCAAAAAGGCAGGGGTGTCCGCCGATAACATGGACGACTGCGTCCTCGATGTGGCCACGACCAACGACCCAAAATGGGCCGAGGTGGCGGCCCTGGGCGGCCCGGTGAAGGCCCGACTGAAGCTCGAGGGGCCGCGGTGGGTGCTCAAGCGCGCCAATCAGGTCCGGCGCGGGTTCGCGCGCTCGGTCCGAACCCTGGCCGGCGCGCACTACTACTTCAACCAGCTCGGCAGGCGCGCGTCGTCATCGCCCAAACAGTGCCAAGACGCGTGCAGGAATTTGACCGAGGTGATCCCCACGCGGCTTCTTGAAGAGATCGCCAAGACCTCGCCGCTCAAGGACGACACGGGATGGACCGAGACGCAGATGCGTTTTTTGATGCATCGATTCTCCAGGAGCTGCCCCAAGGTCTGCGGCCGCATCGGCTCCAAGCCCCGCGCCGGATGCCTGGCGAAGGCCAAGAGCGTCGAGGCGGTGAGGGCCTGCCTGAATCGCAAGGACCCAGAGGCCATCGACCCGGCGCGAGAGGCGCGCCTGCGCGAGCGGGCCCAAAAGCAGCCCGAGAGCTTCGTCTACTGGCGTCCGCGGCGCGACCAGCCCGCGGCCAGCTCAGAGCAGTGTAAGGCGGCCTGCGACCAGCACTTCCTCACTCTGGCCACCCCGAAGTTAATGAAGAAGCTGCCCCTGGGCGCCCCGGTAAACGTGCCGGCGGCCAAGCGCGCGGAGGTCCTCAAGCGCATGGCAGAGGCCCTTACACGCCTCCCCATGCTCGGTTGTAACATGGCCTGTCAGAAGCGCGGTTCACGTGCTCAAGCCCAGTGTATGGCGAAGGCCAAGTCCCTCCAGGGGAGCGTCCGATGCAACAAGTGATGGCCGTCAGCGCCGCCTTGATAGTGGGCGCCTCCCTGTCGGGAGGAGCCGCTGCGGCCAAAGCGCCCTGTTGCAAAAAGAGCCTCGACGCTCCGACCATGAAGGCTCAGCTCCAAGCCGCCGCCGATGGGCTCAAGCCCATCGCGTCCGCGGTGGACCTCAAGCACTGGACGCCCGAGTTCGTGGTCGCGACCGTGGGCAAGGAGCGGGCCGCCCTTCACCAGTGGGTCCATCGAAACACCCGCTACGTCCCTTACGAGGGCGCCCTCCGCGGACCCACGGGGGTGCTCTGGGACCGCCTCGGCAACAACCTGGACCGCGCGCTGCTGCTCGTGGCCCTGCTCCACAAGGCGGGCCACAAGGCGCGCCTGGTACAGGGCGCGGCGCGGCGGGTACCCAAGGTGCCCGAGGGGCCACCACCGGCGGTCCTCACCGGCGCCCAGCTGTCCAAGCGGGTGACGACGCTGCTCGGAGGAGGCGCGCGCGCGCGGTCGGACATCGCGGCGCTGGTGGCGCGGGCCGAGCGCTTTTCCAAAGCGACGGCGCTCGCAGGAGGCTTGTGGAAGCAGGTCGAGCCCCACCTGAGGGCCGCCACGGCGCCGCGCGAGACAAGCCATTGGTGGGTGGAGGTGGCCGCCGGAGCCGACTGGGAGGTCCTCGATCCGGCCAACAGCAAGCCGGGCGTCGTCGCGCCGGGGTCGCGCGGAGGTAAAGTGGTCGCGCGCCTGTCGCCACGGCTCGAACACCGGATCACCGTGAGCGTCGTCGCCGAGCAGCGAGACGGCGCCAAGCGCGCCACCCACAAGCTGGTGACCGCCTCGGTGTCCAGTCGGGCCGCCGTGGGCGAGACCATCGCGGTGCATTTTTCCCCCATAAAGAAGGCCTTCCCCGACCTGCTCGGCGGTGACGCGGCCCAGCGCGACGCGACCATCGCCAGCTGGGCGAGGGGCGAGACGGAGTGGGTCCCGGTCCTGACCGTGGCCGGTAAGACCCACAAGAAGCGCAGCTTCGACGTCTATGGCCGACCCAACGACAAGCCGGGCAAGCCCCACGCCATGAGCGCGGCCACGAGCGCCCTGGACATGCTGGGGCGCAAGTCCACCGCCAAGAAGAAACCAACCGGCGTGCTGGAGTCGGTGTGGGTGGAGATGCGTTTTGACGTCCCCGGCCGGCCTGCGACGACGGAGCGACGGGTGGTGTACCGCCGCGACCCCGCCGCGACCCCTGAGGTGGAGGCCCTGCGCCGGGGGTTGGCCACCGCGACCACCGCGCGCTACGCGGTCTTGCCCGCGACCCCGCCCCCCGAACGCGCGGCGTACGTGCCGCTGCGCCTCTTCTCACGGCACGGCGCTCGACTGCTCAAGGCCGTGGACGCCATCTACAGCGGCAGCGACAAACGCGTCCGCGGCGCCCTCGGGTTCGTGCCCAACGTGCCGATCCGGGCGATGGTGTGGAGCTTCGCGCGGATGGCCATGAGCCCCATGCGGGCGCAACTGTACGTCTCCGCCCCCAACGTCGTCGGACAAGTGCGTCAGCTGGCCCTGGACGCCAGCGGCCGCAAGCTCCTGATGCGCGACATCGTGGACGTCATCGCCAACCCGGTCGATTTCCTGGGCGGCGGCGACGCTCGCCGCCTGGCCTTGGTGCAGGGGGTGGTGGACACCGAAGCGGAGACGATCTTGCGGGCCTCGGGAGACACGGTGCGCAACGCCAGCGAGCGCCTCAGGTCCGACAACGGCGAGGGGTGGCGGGTCCTGGCGAAGCCGTCCGAGGTCGCCTCTTCGGGGGTCCCTCGGGGGTTGGCCCCAGAGATTGAGCGGGTGTTGGCAGACGGCTCGGTGGTGGTCATCGAGGGCCGTCGAGGAGCGGCCGCGGCCGACTTCTCCTGGTGGCGTGTTCGGCGCGACAGCAGCGCCGCGTTGGGGATGACCGGAGGGTTTGGCCAGGCCAGCACAGAGTACGTGTCGGTGACGATCCTCGCGGCCCTGAAGCCCCTCATGGGGCCATTCAATTGCATGAGGCTCAGCCGCACCGGCGTAAAACGGAAGGCGTGTGTCTCGTGCGTCCTCTTCACGTTGTACGCGGCCGCCGTGGGGGCGACCATGCAGCTGAGCATGACCATGGCGGCCAGCGGGCCCGCGCCAACCGCCACGCAGGGCGGCGGGAACTCATGCGCCCGATCCTGGGGGCACGATCGTGTCTGCGCCGGCCTGGAGGGCGCGCTGGCGTTCTACCGGAGGTATGCTGAACGCACCGAGGGCATGCGTCGCGTCGAGGACGTATGCGGGATCGGGCGGCCGTGACCGGAGCTCTCCCCGGCCTGCGCTGAGCGCGAACCGGCTCAGCCCGGACCCCCTAACCCGCATGTCTCACCAGACTTCGGCTGCAACCTTCGGATGGGCAGGCGCTA
>JAAZYN010000251.1 GCA_014239625.1 Myxococcales bacterium
TGCACTTCGAGGAACGCGAGGAGTCTGCGTACTAGCTGGTCACAGGTCGTCTCGAATGAAAAGACCGATGATTCGAATCGTTTGAGGAACACCGTGCGGATCAGTTGTACGACTTGTTTTTGGCGGCCTGCGGCGTTGCCGTGAGATGCGAGCGTGCGGCACTCCTTTTTCGGTCTCCTCGCCACGTCGTGGTGTATCGCGCCGCCGGCGGGCCCGGCACTGGGGAGCGAATGCTCGGTGTCGACCCCGCCTCGTGACACCCATCTCCGCACCCCACGCCCCCATCGAGGCGCTTGTGGGGAAAGGAATAGTCGCGCCGGGGTCGCCGTTCTCCTATGGTCGCGTTCCACGAACCCGGAGTTCAGCTTGAAACGCTCTCTTCTTCCCGTTCTCGTCGCCGCCGCGGTGGGAAGCACGGTCCCAGCGCCTGTGGCTCTCGCGGACGCGGTGCCACCCCAGGTGGTGCTGATCAATGGCCTGAAGAGCTGCACATCACTGCAATGCCCATCGGCCTCCGGGCTCATCAAGATGGGAACCGAGATCTGGCCCCACATCACGTTGGGTCTCACGGCGCCTGACGAGATGACCCGGTTTTGGAGTTTGGGTGTCCTCAGTGAGGTCCCGATGCTCAAAGCGCGGGACTCGGTCGCCGGGCTCTTGTCCGACAGTAAGGTTCGCGTGCGCGCCGCCGCCGCTTACGCGCTGGGCGCCATCAAGGATCGGACCGTGTCGCCCCATCTCACCAAGGCGCTGAAAGACAAGGACTTGAACGTCCGGTTCGCTGCCGCCGTCGCGCTGGCGCGGGTCAAAGATCCGAGCACCGTGACGGCGCTGACCGAAGCGACCCGTGACCAGGATGAGGACGTGCGCGCGTACGCCTGCCTGGCGCTGGGCGACATTGGCAGCAGAGGCAGCGTGCCCGTCTTGATGGAGCGCCTGGATCAGGACGCCCATCCAAAGGTGCGAGGGTTTGCCGCGATGTCGCTGTCGAAGATCAACGACCCTCGGACCCTCAAACTTCTCAAGCAACGCCTCGCCATGGAGACCGATGCCAAAGCGCTGGCGGCCGCCATCTACGCGCTCGGCGAGCTGGGCGACAGGTCGGTCCTGGGACAACTCCAGAAGCTCGAGGCCACGCTGAAGCAGCACCCCAACAAGGCGGTCCGTGAGAGCCGGGATGTGGCGGAGTACACCGCGGACGCCGTGGACAAACTCCGCGCCACCCTCTTCGCCAAGCTCAAGGTCTCGTGTGCCCTACCCGAAGGCTACTCCGCTACCTCGGAGACCGACGCTCGGGTCTCCCTGTCGAACCGGCGAGGGCACACCGCCATCATCACCGTCCACGCGAAGCCCGCGAAGGCCTCGGCGCTCGCCGGGGCCAATGGGAAGCCGATCACCCTGGGAGGCAAGGTGGGCGTTCGCCGTATGAGCGCCCAAGAGGTCTCCCCCGGTGCGGTGCCTGAAGCTGCGGTCCCGACGAAGGTGAGCTACTTCTTCGACACGCGCCGTGGCGTCCTCGAGCTGAGCTTCATGACCCCTCGGGCGGGGGTCGACGTGACGGCCTTCGACCGCGCCGCGCGGAGTCTTGGGCTGCGTTGAGCCGTATCAGCGGCCGTTGCGGCCAAGCGACGCTGCCGGTCCAGGTGCACGGCGGAGGAGCGTCCGGGTGGGGAGCTCGGTCGCCGACCGGTCACTGCTGACTGGTGCGACGGACGCTCGACATCTCCTGGGGGCGTGCCCAAGGTCGCTCAGATCGGGTCGATGAAGACCTCACGAGGCCGGCTCGTGCCGTCTGACGGGCCGATAATCCCCTCCTCCTCCAGCTTCTCGACGATGCGAGCGCTCCGGTTGTAGCCGATCTTGAGCTTGCGTTGCAGGAAGCTGATCGACGCGTTGCGCGTCTCCGCCACGATCCGAAGGGCGCGATCGTAGAACTCGTCGTAGTCCTCACCGCGTCGTTCTGGGGTGGCCTCCGCCTCGTCGTCGTGGACCAGAATCCCAAGGTCGTAGTCCGGCGCTCCCTGGGTCTTCAAGTGGTCTACGATGCGGTGGACCTCTTCTTCACTCACATAGGCGCCGTGGACGCGTTGGAGCGTGCTGGTGCCCGGGGGCATCACCAACATGTCACCCATTCCAAGCAGGTTCTGTGCGCCGCCGGTGTCCAGGATCGTGCGCGAGTCGACCTTCGATGCGACCTGAAAAGAGACCCGTGTCGGGAAGTTGGCCTTGATCAAACCGGTGATGACGTCGACCGAGGGGCGCTGCGTCGCGAGCACCAGGTGGATCCCCGACGCTCTCGCCATCTGCGCCAGCCGCGCGATGCAGTGTTCGACGTCCTTGGACGCGACCATCATCAGATCCGCAAGCTCATCGACGATGACCACGATGAACGGAAGCTTCTCCAGCGGTTTGCCATCACAGTCCAAGACGACCCCGGGAGGGTCGAACTCGCCCTTCGCCTCTCGCTTGACCTGCGCCAGGCGGATCCGCTCGGGCAGGCTCTGGCTTGGGTCGGCTTGCAGAGACAGGACCCGCTTGTTGAAGCCCGCCAGGTTTCGGACGCCGAGATCCGCCATCAGCTTGTAGCGGCGTTCCATCTCCTTTACGGCCCAGCGCAGCGCGACGGTCGCCTGCTGAGGGTCGGTCACGACCGGCAGCAACAGGTGGGGGATGCCCTCGTAGATCGACAGCTCCAGCATCTTGGGGTCGACCATGATCAGCCGCACATCGGCCGGGGACGCGTTGTAGAGCACCGAGCAGATGAACGTGTTGATGGCGACCGATTTGCCCGAGCCCGTGGCGCCGGCGACCAACATGTGCGGCGCCTTGGCCAGGTCGAGGACGTACGGGTTGCCCACGATGTCTTTGCCAATGGCCAGCGTCAGATCGCTCTTCGACTTTCGGTAGGTTGCGTCGCTGATGATCTCTTTGAGGTAGACGATCTCTCTCGCCGCGTTCGGCACCTCGATCCCCACCACGTTTTTTCCCGGGATCGGCGCGACGATGCGAATCCGCAACGCAGACAGCGCCATCGCCAGGTCGTCGGACAGCCCCGCGATCTTCGAGATCTTGATGCCGGGCGCGGGCTGAAACTCGTACATGGTGACCACCGGGCCTGGGTGGATCTCCACCACTCGGCCCTTCACCTTGTAGTCTTCCAGCGTGCGTTCCAGGATCTGCGCGTTGTCCCGCAACGACGCGCGGTCGAAGGCCCCACCCACGGGGGGGCGGTAGTCCAACAGTTGAACGCTGGGTAACTCGTAGCTCGGACCCTCCGCCGCGACCTCGCTGATCTCCAATTGCTCGGCCACGACAAGGTCGCGGCTGCGCCGCATCGCCAGACTCTCTACGATCTTGATGTTGGCCGAGTCAGCGACCGCCTCCGCGTCGCTGCTCGAGATCTCCACCGGCGCGTCGCTCGGAGGCGACTCGCTTGACTGACTTGCCTCAGGCTCCGCGCTCGCGTCCGCAGGCAACGGGGGTGGCGCCGGCTGGAGCTCTGGTGGGCGTCGCTCGCGAGCGACGATACGAGGCTCGGTCTCGGCGTCGGCGTCGGCCTCGGCCTCGGGCTGCACCGGCAGCTCCAGCTCGGTCTGCGGCGGAGCAGCCCCCCGGGCGACGGCCGCCTTCTTGGGTGCCGGTGGCTCCTCGGTGATCTCGATGTCCTCGGGCCCGTCGCCCTCGGTCAGCGTCTCTCTCACCCAGTGACAGCTCGCCTTGAGAGCCCGCCAACAGAGCCCGCCGAGCTCGATAATGCTCCGGCGGGTGAGCGCGATGACCGCGATAGTGATGATGGTAATCGCCGCAAGCAGCGTCCCCGGTGTGGACAGGAAGGCGCGCAGGACCTCCCCCGTGTACTCACCGGCGATGCCACCCGGCAGGTGCCCCAGGAGCCGCGCCGGCGCGAACAGGACATGAACCAGGATGACGGTGCCGAGCAGGACACCAAACCAGGCCAGCAAGTCGATCCGCGTCAAGTGGGACCGACGCCCCACGATGTACGACAGGCCCAGAAACCCGAACGTGCCGCACAGCGCGAAAGCAGCGACGCCGACGCCGCCCAGAAAGAGGTTAGCAACGTGCGCTCCGATGGGTCCGATGGCGTTTGCCACCTCGCCGGAGCGGGCACCACCGTTGACCACATCTGCCCGGTCGAAGGTGATGAGCGCCAGCATCAGCGCGGCCGCAAAGGCCAGGATCATGATCCCGTAGATCTCCAGCCGAATGACCTGCGTCTCGGCCTTCGGGCCGTCGGTTTTTCGCCGGCCGCCTTTGGAGGCTTCGCCAGGTGAGCTGCCGCGAGTCTTTTTCGAAGCGGATCGAAGTCGCGTCTGCGGTGCATGTGTAGCCACGAAAGCGAACTTAGGCCCAGAACGCGAGCGTCGCCATTTTTAGGGGCCGTGATCCTTTGTTCAGTGACCCGCGTTCCGCCACGTGCGCAGCGGTCCGGACCCGCCGAGGCGCCCGACCCCACGACAGACGCGAACCGGTGGGTTGAAACGCGACCTGGTGGGCCAGGCGAGCTACGTCGTGTTCGACAACCGTCGAGCTCGCCGCAGGGAGGTCGCCCCCGTCAGCGCTGCGGACCCGCCGGTTGCAGCCGGAGAGGCATGAATGACCCGCGCTGCCCCGTACTCGCATCGCCGGCGCCGCCCGTCGTCGAGGGCTCCCCCCGAGGCTCTCCGCCCCGCGCCATGCCGAGCAGCGAGCCATCTCGCCATCGACCGCGCGGCGAGACGTCATCGCGGGTGGCCGATCAATCTCCTCGAGCGTGATTGGCCAGCGCGATGATGTAGCGCAGGGTGACATCGGGCGGGATACCGTGGCTCTTCTCGATGTCGGCTGCGATCTCTCGAATCGATGTCGACGATTCGTAATCATTCAGTATTTTCGGGGTGGCAGCCTCGAGCTTCGGTCCCCACTCCTGAATCTCCGCGGCGGTCAGGTGCAGGTGCTTGCCGGTCAGCCGGTGAACCCACCACTGGAGCCCGGCGTAAATCGCAAGCAATATCCAGACGGGGATGGCGATGGAGTCGCCAAGGTGGACGGTGAACACCGGGTACCAGAGCAACTCCGTGAGAAGCATCGCGAGAGACAGCACGCCGAAGAAAATTGCGAGCTTCCGTGGATGGAATCGGGGTACTCTCATGACCTCGTTCGTGCGAGCTCGGAACCTGTGGGCGCTAATCGCGCGCATCTGATGGAGGTGCGCGTATGGCGAAAGCCTGGAGCAGGGTGGCGCAAGGCGCAACAATGTAGCACACACACCGGTGTGGATGCGGTTGCTTCCTCGCATCAGCCAGCCTAGGGTCATCGGTACAACGCGCGTAGGAGCCCACCGTGAAAATCAAGCAGACCTTCGAGAGCAGCACTACGGCCACCGCATCACTGCTCATCGTTCTTGCTCTATGCCTGACCGCCGGGTGCCCAGACGATGACGTCGTTGGCACGACGGCGAGTGGTATCGACACCGCTGTGAGCACCCCCGACGCGGCGCCGACCGACAACGGCACGACCACGCCCCCATCGACTGACTCCGTGACCACCGAAGACGGGACGACGGTCGCCATCGATCCGCCTATCGCGTCGCCCCCTCCTGGCGGCAAGTGCGATTACGTGGCCAGCGACCAGGGCGCGGGGAAGGCCTTTGGTGAAGGCTGCACGAAGAACGCCGACTGCCTCTGGAGCGAGTGTCTGGAGCCCGCCGAGGGTGGCAACATCACCAACGAGGTCTTCGGCTTCTGCACGCGTGGCTGCGACTGCGGCACGACCGAGACGGTGTTGACCCCAGAACAGAAAAGCGGGCTGATGTGTATCTACCCGCCCGGCAACCAGCGCAAGTGGGCCCACGTGGTGGTCCGTTGTGGGTCGCTGTCGGACTGCACGGCGCTCGATTCGCGCTGGACCGACTGCCGGCTCCCGCACTCGGGCGGGGTCCAGGCGATCTGTCATGCGGACGCCGAATAAGATCTCGGGCCGCGGCGCGCGATGGCGGG
>JAAZYN010000252.1 GCA_014239625.1 Myxococcales bacterium
CCCATCGCGGTGGGCGGCTGGGTCGTCGCCCTCGACGCGTACGTCGCCGCGGTCTACCTGACCAACGAGACCGACGACCCGGCGCTGCTCGACGACTTCCGCAAGCGCGCGCTGGTCGCCGGCGTGGCCGTCGGGGCGATGGCCTTGGTGGCTCTGCTGGCGGCACTGGACGGCGCCCCCGCGATCGCTGAGGGGCTCACCGCGTCCGCCTGGTCCCTCCCCTTCCACGCTGTCACGGGGGTCGTGTCGGTGGCGGCCTTGGTGGCGGTCCATGGCCGAAGGTACAGCCGCGCGCGCCTGCTGGTGATCGCCCAGGTCGGCCTGATCGTCGCCGGGTGGGGGCTCTCGCAGTACCCCTTCATCATCGCTCCGGACCTGACGATCCATGCCGCCGCGGCCAGCGACGCCGTGCTCGTCCCGCTCCTGGTGACGCTGGCCCTGGGCGCCGTCGTCCTGGTGCCTTCGTTCTGGTACTTGTAGCGCGTGTTCCGATTTCACCAACACGATCACGACCAGGGCACATGACCGTTCGCTCCATCACGCTTGGCCGCACCGGCTTGTCCGTGCCCACCATCTCCCTGGGCACGTGGGCCTACGGCGGCGCCAACAAAGTCGGTGAGCAGCACGTCGGGTGGGCCGGTCAGCGCGACAGCGACGCGATCGCCGCCATGGCGGCGGCCCACGCTGCCGGCATCACCCACTGGGACACGGCGGACGTGTATGGCGACGGCCGCTCCGAGCTGCTCATCGGGAGCATGTGGGCGCGGGGCGTGCCTCGCCACGACATCGTGCTGGCCACCAAGGTCGGCTGGGACATGGGCGGCTACCCGCGCTGGTACCATCCCGACATGGTGGCGGCCCACATCGACGCGTCGCTGCGCCGGCTTCGCACCGACGTCATCGACATCTTCTACCTTCATCATTGCGATTTCGGTCCCGACGATGTCTATCTGGACCCCGCCCTGGAGGTCATCCGGGCCGCTCGCGACGCCGGCAAGATCCGCTTCATCGGGCTCTCCGATTGGGACTCGGCGAAGATCCTGCGGGTCATCGCCCGGGTCGACCCGGACGTGGTCCAACCCTACCGCAACGTCTCTGTGGACACCTGGCGGAGCAGCGGCTTGGCCGCCTGGTGCGAGGAGCGTCGGTGCGGCGTCGCCTTCTTCAGCCCCCTGCGACACGGTCTGCTGTTGGGCAAGTACAGCCGACCCACGACCTTCGAGGACGGTGACTTCCGAAACGGCGATCCGGCTTTTCGCGACCCGGCGACCCTGGCGCGTCTCATCGCCCACCGGGACCGCCTCCGTGAGCGCTTCGGTGAGCGCTGTGAGGAGCCGGTGCTGGGCGCCCTGCTCGGGGCCCTGACGGCGGACACCCCGAACGCCTGCGTGTTGCTCGGGCAGCGCAACCCTCACCAGGTAGCGGCGGCCCGCACGGCGAGCCGGCTGGTGCTCAGCCGCGATGAGGCGGGAGCCCTGCGTGAGATGTATCGTGGGTGACCCCGTCGAGGACCTGGCGCGCAACCTCCGGTCGCTCCGAGGCACCATGGGGGTGACCCAGACCAGCCTGGCCGAGCTGTGCGGCGTCCCGAGGTCGACCATCGCCAACATCGAGGCCGGCGGCTCGAACCCTACCTTGAGCGTGTTGCTCAAGATCTCGGGGGCGCTCAGGATCGGCCTCGAGGAGCTTCTCAGCGCGCCGTGGGACGGCGTGCAGCACTTCAAAGCCTCGGAGCTCCAGACGATTCAGCGCGGCGCGGGGCGCATCAACAAGCTGCTGCCACATCCGGTCCCAGGCATGGAGATCGATCGCATCGAGCTGCCGTCCGGCGCCCACATCGTGGGGGTCCCTCACAGTCAGGGGACCCACGAGTACCTCTGCTGCGAACGCGGCGCGCTCATCGTCTGGACCGCCGGGCAGCGGGTCGAGATGGCCCAGGGCGACGTCGTAGCCTTCCCGGGTGACCAGAAACACTCCTACCTCAACGAGGGTCACGCCACCGCCGTCGCCTTCAGCGTGGTGACCCTCACTCCGGCGGAGCTTCGCGTCTCGTCGGGAGGCTCTGGCTCCAGCTGAGATAGGCGCTGCGCGACGCCAACACGGCCAAGCCGGCGGCCACCATGACGGCCGGAGGCACGTAGGCGAACCCGCGTGACTCCCCGCTGCCTACCAGCCACCACGCAGCGGCCAAGCCCAGCGACCCGATGCCGCTCCAGAGCACGTCCCGCCGCCGTCCCGTCCACACCCAACGGGCCTCCACCGCGAACAACCCGATGCCCGCCAGGGCGAACACGGCGGGCAAGGGCCTGGTGAAGCCGATGCTGCTCAGGAGCACCAGCGCGATGACGCAGCAGAAGCCGCTCAACACACACCAGAGGATGATCGCCACGATGGCCAGCCCCGGTGGAGCAGTCGTCGCGGTTCTGTTAGACAGCTCGGACACGTTCGCCATATAGCCGACTGTCGTCGCGCCGCAAAGCCCGACCGCGTTCGGAATATGCCGCCGTGCTCGGCCGTTCGAGCTCAGCCGCACATCTGCCATGGACCCGACTCGACTGGAGATCACCACCTATGCACCGTCTCATCGCGACCACCTCGGGGATCTCCCTGACGCTCGCCGCCCTGGCAGCGCCTCTGTCCGCAGCGGCCGCCGAGCCGAGCTCCGTAAAGACCAAGATCTCGGCTGTCACCGTGTACGCCGACCGAGCCCAGGTCACGCGGGTCGGCGCGGTCGATCTGTCGGCCGCCACCTCCGGAGAGATCCTGGTCGACGCTCTGCCAGGCTGGATCGACCATGAATCGATCCGCGTGACGCTGAGCAAGGGGACGATCCTCGACGTAGCTCCCAAGACCATGCACCTTGCCAAGGCCGCCGCGGAGTCCGTCCGCAACGCCGACGCCGCGGTGCAGGCGGTCAACGACAGTCTCCGCGTGATCAACGACGACAAGACCGTCGTGCGCTCGGAGCTCGATCAGCTGCGCGCGTTGCGCGCGTTCACGACCCAGAAGCTGCCGCGGGACGTGGCCTCGCGCAGAGTGAAGATGAAGGAGGTCGCCGAGACCCTGGATTTCATCGCCCAGCGAATGAAAAACGCTCAGAAGAGGCTGCGGGATCTCGACGCCAAGCGGCGCGACCTGATGCCGGAGCTCAACAAGCTGACCAAGGAGCGCAACGAGCTGCGCAGTCAGTCGCTGCTCAAGAAGACTCGCGTCGTGGTCGGCGTCAAAGGCAGCGGCAGGGCGAAGCTCACCATCGTCTACATGACCACCGGGGCCGTGTGGGAGCCGGGCGCCGAGCTTCGCGTGAAGCAGAGCAAGCGCGCGACCCTGGTGCAGCATGCGTCGGTGGTCAACACGACGGGGGAGGACTGGGTCGGCGCCAAGCTGTCGTTCTCCACCCAGCGCCCCGGAGAGATGCTCACGGTGCCGGCCGCCAAAGCCCTGCTGATCGGCGGCGGAGGGGGAGGTGGCAAGGGTCTGGGCGCGGTGGTCGGGAGGCTGGGCGGGTCCAAGGGGCAGTCCTTCGACAAGGCCTCGTCGGCCTACGTGCAGCAGAACATGGCCGTCGAACAAAATCGCTCCAAGTGGCAGGCTGGCTATCGCCGGCAGCAGGCGGCTCAGCAGCGGGCTCTGCAGGCGTTCAAGGCGCTAAAAAAGCGGGGGACCACCGCCCACTTCAGCGCTCGGTCGGCCCGCGCCGTCCGCTCGAACGGCAAGTCGGTGCGTGTGCCCATCACCGACGACACCTTCCAGATGACGACCAAGCTCGTCGCCGTCCCCGAGGTCTCTCTCAACGTGGTCCGCACCGCGCAGCTGACCAACAGCGGCACGCAGCCCATCCTCCCGGGGGTCGTGGCGCTGTTTGTCGATGGGGCATTTCTGGGCAAGAGCACCTTTGACTTCGTCGCCCCGGGCGAGACCTTTTCAGCGTTCCTCGGCGTCGATGACGGCATCAAGATCACCCGCGATCTGGATCGCAAGCGCTCGAAGATGGAGCGCGGGCGCAAGCGCACCGAGGTCGTCGCGTCGTGGGTCATTCGCGCCTATAACCTGAAAAATACGCCGGTGGAGCTCTATCTGAGTGACCGTCTGCCGGTCTCCTCGGACGGCTCGATCGAGATCGACGACACGAAGATCCCCAAAGGCGCCTCTCGAGCACGTGACGGCCTGGTCCGTTGGGTCGCCAAGCTGGGCCCCAAGAAATCTGGGGCGTATCGCGTCGAGTACGCCCTCGAGTACGCCAACACGATGGCCGTTCAAGCCAAGCGCGAGAGGCAAATGCGGCGCAAGAAGCGTCGTAACACGCGCACGCCGGCCCCGGCCAAGAGCAGCAAAGAGTATCTCTTCGACGCCATCGACGATCTCGAGAAGGCGTTCTAGAATGCCGTAAATGGCTGTGAAAAAAGGGGCTTCAGGAATCGGACTCGGATAGCCTGGGTTTGATCTGTAGAGCGCACCCCTCTCTGGTTGCGCTCCGCAGGTCCGAAAGGAGTCACTGATGACCGACAACCGAACACCGTTGGAGCTACCGAAAGAGGTCCCCATCGTGCCGGTCCCGGAGCACGTCTTGCTGCCCGGGTTCCCTCAGCCGTATCCGGTGTTCGAGTCGCGCTACATGCTCATGTTGGGCGACCTGGCCAAGCTCCGCGCGGAGGACCGCTGGGTGGCGGTGCCGCGGATGGTGTCGCGACATGGGGCCCACTACCAGAAGGGGCGCCCGGAGTTCTACCCGACCGCGACCCTGGGGCGCGTCGTTCAGGCGCGCAAGACCGGCGACGGCCATGCCGAGATGACCATCATGGGTCACTCCCGCGTGCACCTCGATGAGGTGCGCAGTGCCAGGCCCTATCGCAAGGCCGCTGTCAGCCTGATCGCTGACGTCGGCTCCACCCCGGACCAGGACCGGGCTCAGCTGGGCCGGGTGATTCAGGCCAGCGTGGACCTGATGACCGTCCTGGGGCCCATGGCGCAGGGCCTCGACGCGCTGCTCAAGGATAAGGCTGAGCCTGGACGCCTCTTGTATCGGCTGGCGACCGTGCTCATTCACGACCCGGACCGCCGATTCTCCTTGCTCGTCGAGCGTTCCTTCGAGGTCCGCGTCGATATCGTGCTCGACGCTATGACAGACTTGATGACGATGGCGGCTCATAGCCCTCTGAAGCTGAAGGACCCAGCGGCCGCTTGATCGATCAGCGGCCAGAACCGGGGTCTTTTTGATCGCTCACGCTGTGACCCGCTGGCGGCCCCTCACCAGTCGCCAGCAGCGGTGGATACGCGCGTTTCGGAAGTCTTCGGGCACCGTCTCACCGCTGATCTCAACCACCGAGGACCATACGCCATCGGGGCGCGGTGCGTGGTGGAACTCGGGCTTGAAGCGCCTCGAGTTCGTGGAGAAGTACACGACACCTTCGGGGCGCGTGACCCTTGCGACGCCTTCGAGGAGGGACAGCTGGTCGCGTTGGATGTCGAAGTGGGTGAGGGTGCGCTTGGAGTTCGAGAACGTGGGCGGGTCCACGATGACCAGGTCATAGCGGTCTCTACACGCCTGGAGCCAGGTCAGGACGTCATCGCGTACGAGCGCGTTAGAGTCCCTCGGCAGGTCGTTGAGGTCCAGGTTTCGAGCCGCCCAGTCGAGGTAGGTGTTGGACAGGTCCACGGTGGTGGTGGTCGCGGCGGCGGCGGCGGCGGCGTGGATGGTGAACGCGCCGGTGTACGCGTAAAGGTTCAGTACGTGTTTGCCCTGCGCCTCAGCAGCGAAGCGGCGCCGCGTGTTTCGGTGATCGAGGAACAGCCCGGTGTCCAGGTAGTCTGACAGGTTCACCTCGAACCGTCGCCCCCACTCGGTGACCGTGAAGACAGCTGAACGAAAGCCGACACGGTTGTACTGTGCGGCGCCCTTTTGACGCTCGCGCCGCTTCAGAAAGCAGCTCTCGCGTGCCACGTCGAGGGCCCCTGCGGCGCTCATGACCAGGGCCTCGAGCCAGGC
>JAAZYN010000253.1 GCA_014239625.1 Myxococcales bacterium
CGTTCAGGCGCCCGTCCTGTGACGCCCACAAGGCTAAGTGATCGGCATTGGGGCTGGCCCGGATGTTTCATGCCGCTGCCGGTGCAATCGGCGGGTCCGAAGCGCTGGCGCGCGCGCTTTGCTCTGCTCGCTTGACGGTTGTCGAAACCGACGTCACCCGCGTAGGGGCCCGCGCCACGCTTGCCAGCGCTGTGCCTCCTTGGTCTCGCCCGAAGCCCCGCGACCCATCCCGGCTGACGGCCCAGGCCGTGAGGGCTCTCGTGGCCAGGCGGGACCGCTCTGGGCCGATCAACGAGGACAATCGGGCTCAGGGGGCACGGCGCGTCCCGAGGCGCGATGCGGCGAGGGGCCGACCCGTGAGGCGCGCGTCACACGGTGAACGCTCTTCACCTCAGAGCCGCGGTGTGTCCTCGACATGAAGGCCCGCTGCGGCGGGGGCCGCCTCCTCTACGCCGTCTACAGCGTCCATCTCGGGCGCACCTTTGGCTACCGCCCGATAGATGAAGAAGCCCAGGATGGCCACCACGATCGCCACGCTCACGGTGACGAGCCAAAGCTTGATGTTGGACGCTCCAGCATCCGCTTGGCGGGGTCGCCCGGCGTCGCCAGCCGCCAGCTGATCGCCGTTGGCTACGGGTTGCGCCGGCTCTGTCCCGGAGGATTGGGCCGCCCTCATCTCAGCCTGGGATGCCCGGACCGAGGCGACCTTGTCGCGATACTGTTGGCGTGCGGCCTCCAGCTCGGCCATCTGACTGGGGCGGAGCTCGACGATTGTCCGGTCATCTTCGACCGCTCCGTCCGCGGCCCTCATGGCCTCGAGCTCTCGCTCGCAGCGCTCCAACTCTGCGACGACATCCATCGCGGTCGGGGGCCGCGCTTCTCGCTTCTTCTCGAGCAGCGACAGACACAGCCGCTCGAGGCTCGGGGCTACGTGCGGGTATACCGCGCTCGGCGGCGTCGGAGCTTGGCTGAGGTGCTGCGTGACTACGCCCAGGGGGCTGTCGCCTTCGAAGGGGACCGTACCGGTCAGCATCTGATACAGGACGACACCGATCGAGTAGAGGTCGCTGCGGCCATCGAGCTTCTCCCCGCGCGCTTGCTCAGGGCTCATGTATTCGGGGGTTCCACAGACCACGCCGGCCATGGTCTGGAATGTCCCTGCGCCACCGGGGGTGTTTTCCTGAAGCTTTGCGATGCCGAAGTCGAGCACCTTCACGAAGTCCTTCTGATGGCGACGCTCCGTGACCATGATGTTCTCGGGCTTCAGGTCCCGATGCACCACCCCATTGGCGTGAGCCTCGTCGAGCGCCGCGCACACCTGCTTGAGCATGGAGATGATGCGCGGAGGCTCGAGGGGGAACTGCTCGTAGATGAGCTCGGCCAGATCGGGTCCGGCGATGAACTCCATCGCGATGTACAGCATCCCGTCTTCGGACTGTCCGAAGTCGAGGATACCGATGCAGTTCGGATGATTAAGAAGGCTCGCCGCCTTGGCTTCGCGGTGGAACCGTTTGGCGAGCGTCGCGTCCCCCGTCAGGTGACTGTGGAGCAGCTTGATCACCACCGACTTTTGCAGGGAGATCTGCTCGGCTTTGTATATCGTGCCCATGGCACCAGAGCCGATGGCTTTTTGCAGGCGGAACGTGTTGGCGATGACCGTGCCAACCAAAGGATCGTCGCTCGCCTCGTCCCTCTCGACTTTCCGTCCGCATTCAGGGCAGAACCGAAGGCTGGCGTCCGATTTAATCGGGCAGGTTTGACTATCGCACTGCAAAAATGCCCCGCGTCACAAACGTCCGGCGTTTATCACTCCGCGTCACAGGCGCCCGACGTCTGTAACTCCGCGTCACAACGCCGGCGTTCACAACTCCGCGTCACAAACGTCCGGCCTTTATAACTCCGCGCCACAAGGAGTTCAACCGGGCTGCATGACCTATTGGCGGTGGCCCGCGCGCCAGCGCCAGTAGGTCATGGCCCCGCGAGGCAAGGTGAGGAGGCGCAGCCCTCACACGGACGTTACGGACCCCAGGTTGCGATGTCGTAATCGGCAACCGCAGCGGTGCTCGACGTCAGCAGGCCCCCGCGGTGTCGTTGGCGACGAACCTCATGACGTCGGAGGTGAGCGACTCATGGAGCCGGTCAGTTGGGTTGATCGCGCGATTCGCCGGGCGATTTCGTTGCTGGCAAGGCGCGAGACCGAGGCCATAGCAGCGTTACTGCGAGGTCGAGCAACGCAGCCGGCGGCGAAATCGCCCAGAAGGTCGCGTTCAACCCATCTGACCGGTGGAATCAGTCGCGCGGTCCGTGCTCTGGAGCCAGAAAGCATCTCAGACTGCGACCGCTATCAGGCCGGCCAGAAGGTCCGGCGTGGGATCGAGGAGCTCTTCGGGTGGTTGACGACAGTTGCTGGTCTTCGTCGCACGAGATACCGCGGATGTTCCGGCACCCATCTGATGGTCAAGCTCGGCGCGGCCGTCTATGGCCTCTCACGGATCAGGCGATTGGACCGGGCTACTCGCTCAGCTGCGCTCTTTGACACATCAGACGCCTCGCCAACCCCGGGCCCAACCATGTCCGTGCGTGTTCGGTCACGACCTTCGACCAGCAGCTCCGACGGTTCGGGCATGGCACAGGGCGCTCTCCAGCGGCTGGCTATTCCCAGTGTTCGTTTGCATCCGGCTCGATATTGGCGAGCGATCGGCGTCGCTGGCAAGGACCGAGGGCGCAGGACTGGCAGCGTCAATTCAAGCCCGAAGGGACGCCGCCAGCGTCGCCGAGGGCCGTCAAGAGCGGGCCGCAGGCGAGCGAACACTGGGATTAGAAATAGAAGTGAAAGCCGGTGCCCCAGGCGACGCCAGTGATCGACCAACCGACGCCGCTGCGTACCTCGGTCGTAATCTCTCCGGTGTCGGGGTCCTCTATTTTTGTCGCTCTCCGGCCGTTGAGCACCTCGATGGGGATGCCGACGAATCCGGAGACCGAGAAGAAGTCGTTGAAGAAGTGCTCCACCCCTATGAGCAGCTCCAGCGTCACCGCCACATCGACGGTCAAGTCGTTCTCTACGCTGTTGAAGATATCGAACGTCGCGCCGGCGCCGACGACGAAGTTGGTCTCTTCGAGCATCCGAGCCAGAGCGTACGTAAAGCGAAGCGTAGCCCCGACCGTGTAATCAATCCGATCGATGCCCTCGGGGGAGAAGAAATCCAGCCCCGCCATCAGCTGAATGTGGAAGTTGCCGATAGCGTACTTGACGCTCAGGCCGGTGTTCGTGTGCCCCGCCTCTCCGCCCAGCGCGAGGCCGTTCTTCTCCTTGGCCAGGGCCGGCGTCGCCGCGAGGGCGATGGTCAGCAGGGCGATGACTGTATGGCGACGAACGCTGGAGATCACCTCTGCACGCTATGCCTCGTGCTCGCGAGCGTCCAAAAAAAGACCGCCTACTCGCGATCGAGCGACTCCGATCGGACCGTCACCCAGACCCTTCCCAGTCGATCGTGCAGCGTGCGGCGCTCCGGATCCGCGAGCGCCCATAGGTGCCCGGCCAGCGCTGGTAACGTCGAGAGCGTCCGCAGCAAACAATACAGGATGGCGTGCCTCCGTGAGGGGTATCCTCCGAGGGCATCTCGGGTTCGAAGGCGCAGCGCCCGTTTACCCGGTGTCTCGCGTCCGAACGCCTGGAACGATACGTTGTAGCCAAACCCGACCAGCAACGCCCACGCCACCGGGACGAGGAGGACGTTGGGATCGGCGTTGAGCCAGTCGATCAGAGTGTCGAGCCAGTTCCACGGGACGACCGGCAGGTCGGTGGGCCAGGTCAGCCACACCAGCGCCGACCAGATTACGGCACACGGCAGCATGTCGAGGCCCCCCGCCAGCGCCCGCCGCCAGCTCGGCGCAGTGGTGACCTTCATCGAACGAACAGCCCCTCGCGAAGACGCTCCGCTTCTTCGCCGACCGCGGCCGCCTCGCGCGCGCAGAAGTCGGCGAGCGCGTGGGCGAACCGGGGGTTGAAGACGGCGTGCACGCTGTGGGTGCGCGCGGGTAGAAACCCGCGGCCGTACTTGTGGCCGTATCCGCCCGCGCCGGCCTCGAACACCTGGGTGCCCGTGCGGATGCAGTCCTCGATGCTGGCGTAGGCACACACCTCGAAGTGCAGGCAGTCGGTGTCGCGATAGGTGCCCCAATAGCGCCCGTGGCGTCTCCCCGCCTTCTGCATGTTGATGGCCCCTGCCACCACGTCGCGCGGGTCACTGGAGCGATGCGCCAGCACCAACTGCAGCCGGTGCCGCATGGTGGACCAGAGCTGCTCGAAGAAGGCCCCGTTCAAATACCGGCGGCCGTAGGTAAATCGGTCCACGGTCCTGCAATAGAGGCCAAACGCGTGCTCTCGGTGCCACTCCTGGATGGAGTCGCCGTCGAGGTTGACCACCGACAGACCCGCGTCCGTGATCTTGCGTCGTTCGCGTCGAATTTGGTTGCGTTTCTTGGAGTTGAACCGTTTGAGGAAGTCGTCGAAGGTCGCGTACTCCGCATTGGACCAGTGCAGCTGAGACCCCAAGCGATGAAAGAACCCCAGCTCTTCCGCCAGCCGCCGCTCCTCATCGGTGCAGAACAGCATGTGGATGCCGTGACAGCCGTTTTCGCGGGCCACCTCTGTCGCGGCAGCCAAGAGGAGCCTTTGAACCTTGGCTTTGCGCGCGGGATTCAGGTCGGGATCGGTCAGCAGCCGCGGCCCGGGCACAGGCGAGAATGGGGCCGCGATGACGAGCTTGGGATAATACTCGGCTCCGAACCTCCTGGCGGCGTCCGCCCATGACCAGTCGTATACAAACTCGCCCATGGAGTGGGTCTTGAGGTAGGCGGGCGCGGCGCCGATGATCCGATCATCCTCTTGCACGGTCAGCGGCGATGGGTACCAGCCCGTCTGCGCACCCACGCAGCCGCTGTCCTCAAGAGCTGTCAGGAAGGCGTGCTCGAGGAAGGGCGGCGCGTCACCCACGAGCCTGTCCCAATCGTTCGCGTCGATGGCGCCCACCGCCGGCCAGTTGCATACGTCCACGTGGCGTTCAGCCTACTCCGTCGCTTTCTTCAGCAAAGCAGCCAGGGACAACTTTGTCGCCTCCCTAAACATCGACCGGACGCGAAGTCGGTTGAACAGTCGGCCCAGCACCGAGGGCACACGGTATGTAATGACGTAGGTCGCCCTCGTATTTCCAGCGTGTTCGGAGACAGAGATGTGCTCGGTGAAGTCCTCGACCCGTCCCCCCCCAGGGAAGAGCACCTTCCAGCCCACCGAACGCGCTGGTTCGTACGTAACGATCTCATGCTCGCCGGGCATCGCGGCCCCGTCGATATTCAAGACCACCCGGTAGCGCGTCCCCACGCGCTCGGTGCGAGCATCACCGATGGCCTCGACCTCGTTCATCAATACGGACCAGGCGACGCGCTGGTCGGCCAACTTCACGCGATCCCAGACCAGCTCGATGGGGGCTTCGATGGTCACGCGCTCTTCAATGCGTTGCTCGACCGGGTCGGTGGCCGCCGCGTGAAGGCCAAGCGCGGCGGCTGTAGCCACCCCGCCCAGAAAGATCCCGAGGGCGATCACGCCCGGCCGCACCGGGTGGACCTTTCGTACGCCGCGAGCCACGTGAGCGCCCGTTGAGCCGAGGATGAAACCCGGCAGCAGGGCTGCGGCCAGCCAGATCCCAGGGAAGCCCCAGGCGATAAGGCCAACTGCGGCTATCAGCCCGGCAGTGGCCAGCGAGGGGAGCAGGTTGCCAGGGCCGGATGGCGCGGGTCCGGCGAGCGCCGGGTCGGGGGACGCGCTCATGCGGTCGGGAGGGCCGCGATGCGGGGCAGCACGTCGTGGGTCGCTTTCGCGATGTCCTCTTCGAAGTCCACTTCGGTCCACGGCAGGTCCGAAACCGACACGTAGCCGCACGCGTGGGTTCCCATGAAGCGGGCCAGCGCGACCTCGTA
>JAAZYN010000254.1 GCA_014239625.1 Myxococcales bacterium
ACGGTTGACCTGCCCCGGTCGCGGCGTCGACACTGCCTTTTTCGCTCAACGCTCGGAATGATCCCGGACAAACAGTGGTTCAGGAGACGATGGGGACGCCGCATCGCGACATCACCGCCTATCTCGCGCGGCTCCGTCGAGCGTTGAATCGGGTAGCCCTCCTCGAGGCTGCCTGCGTCGCGCTCATCGCCACCGGTGTGGCTGGTGTCGTCGGTCTCCTGATGGCCCCAGCGGTTGGCCGTGTGTCGGCTCTCGTCACCATCGGGCTCGGCGTTGCCGTCGCCGGCGCCGCGGTCTGGTATCTGTGGTGGCGCCCCCGGCGCGCCCGGGGAACCGACGACGCCGTCGCGCTCTATGTCGAAGGCCGCGTGCCCGACCTTCACTCGTCGGTCATCAGCGCGGTTCAGACCGAGCGCCTGATGCGCATCGAGCCCAACGGCGGCCACCTGGGGTTCGCGCCGGCGCTGGCGTTGGCGACCGCCCGTCGAGCGGCTACCGCGCTGCGGCGTCACCCGCCCAGGGGGCTGGTCTCCGCCGACCGCCTGCGGGCCCTGAGCGTCGCCGCCTTCACCGTGTCCGCCGCAGTCATCGCCTCCGTCACCCTCGCGCCACACTATGTCCTGGCGGGTTGGAGCGCCCTGTCGGCACCGACGGAGACTATCGATGGCCCCGCCGGACGCCTGGTCGACGTCGCGGTGGGTGACTTCAGCCTGGAGCTCACGCCCCCCGCCTACCTCCGTATGGAGACCCGCAAGGAGGTCTCGTCGAGCGGCGCGATCCGCGCCGTTAGAGGCAGCGAAGTGCGCTACGTGGCGTCGCTGCTCGAGCCGGCCAAAGCGGTCGTGCTCATCCTGGAGAGTCAACCAGAGGCTCGCTGGAGCGTGACCCTCCGCGACGGCGGAGTGATCGAGGGCCGAGTTCGTATAGGAGACGACGACCGTTACCAGTTCGTCGTGGCGCTCGATGACGGCACGCTGGTCCGCGAGCGCACGTGGCGGACGATTCGCTCGGTCCCCGATGGGATCCCCACGGCGCGAATGCTGTTGCCCGAGAGCGATCTGGAGGTGCACCACGGCGACGAAGTCCCGCTGCTCTTCGAGGCCAGCGACGACTTCGGGCTCAGCGTCGTGGACCTGGTCGTGGTGGGTCCCGACGGCGACGAGCGGCTCCGCAGGTCCGTCAAGCAGCCTCAAGGTGGGCGAACCGCGCGCGGCACGACATCTCTGGCCGTCGCCTCGCTGGAGCTGGAGCCGGGGCAATCTGCGGAGGTCTACTTCGAGGCCACCGACGTCAACACTCAGACCGGCCCCGGGGTCGCCAAATCTGCATCGCGCACGCTGACGATGTATTCGCCCGAACGCGAGCACGACGTGCTGATGACGCAACTCCAGCGGCTCATCGATGGTCTGGTAGGGGTGATCGCCGATCGCCTCGAGAGCCCGGTCGAAGACAGGCACGCGGCCAAGCTCTACGAATACGTGTCGACCCAGAGCGCCATCTCTCGGAAGGAAGCTCTGGCCTTGGAGGCCCTGGAGAAGCTGATGGTCGCGCTTCGGACCGACCCGCTTTCCGACGAGGAGTTTCGTTCAGGGCTCAAGCGAGCCTACGACGGCCTCAAGGGCGCTCACGACCAGGAGGTCGCGCAGCTGGCCAAGACGGTCTCCCCGGATGTGGTCACGCCGCGACCGCCGGTCTTGGTGCAGCTCCTCTTCACCGCCAACGAGGACACGAGCCTGGCTTTGGAGAGCACTATCTTCGAGCTCAAGCACCTGCTGGATCGGGCGCGTCAGGACAAGATCCTCCAGCACGGTCGAGAGATGTTGGAGGTTCAAAATCAGCTACGTGAGCTGATGGAGCAGGTAAAAAAAGGTGACCGAGCGGCCATCCCCAAAGCCTTGGCGAAGATCGCAAGGCTGCAGGCGAAGTTGCGCAAGATGCAACGCGAGATGATGAAGATGGCCGAGCGCGTGCCTTACGAGAACCAGAACATGTCGTCGAGACCGGCGGGAGAGCTCGCCGACGCCAAGTCCATGGAGGACCAGATGGCCCACATCGAGAGGCTTCTTCGGGAGGGAAAGGTCGACGAGGCGATGAAGCTGCTCGAGGCGCTCAACCGCGACACCCAGGAGCTGATGGCGGGCCTGCAGAGCGACTTCAGGCGGGTTCAAGTCACCGCCAAGGGTCGCAAGAAGTTGAACGAGTTCCAGGAGAAGATGGGGAAGGTGGCGGACGGGCAGCGAGGACTGAGCGCCGAGACCGGCGAGGAGCAACGGAGGCTCGATCGGGCCAGGCAAGGCGAGCTGCGTCAGGCGCTGGACGGAGCACGCCAGGAGGCTCGCGCGATCCGGGACACGCTCCGGGGGGTCGATCGGGGAGCCCTCCACCCCGCGGACAAGAAGGCGCTGGAGGCCCTCGAGGGCAGCGCCAAGGGGCTGCAGACTCAGCTGCAGATGTTGGACACCGAGGGCGCTCAGAGCACCGCCGAGGAGCTGGCCGGCGGTAGCGCTGGGCTGGCGAAAGAGGTCGGCGAGGGGGCATCTCGCGAGCGGCGCGCCTCCACGCTGGAGCGTATGGAGGCCGCCCAGGAGCGCCTGGGGAAGGCCGCCGCTGCGGCTCGAAGGCTGGCCGCCGGGTTGGCTCGCTTCACCCGGGAGCGGGGCGAAGGCGCCGGTGGTGAACAGAGCGCGGGCGGCGACCGTGGGGGAGGCGGCGACAAGCCGAGCGCCGGCATGAAGCGGCTGTCAAAGAGGCAGGGCAAGCTGTCCAAGCGGCTCGATGGGCTACGCGATGCTCTCGATGAGCTGGACAAGGAGGTGCCGGGGCTGCGCGACACGCTGAAGCCCGATCTGGACAAGGCCGAAAAATCGATGGAGTCGGCGGCCAAGCGCCTCGGAAAGGGGCGGAGCCGCGCGGCGCGCGCCCAGCAAGGGGAGGCTCAGGAACGACTGGACAGCGCGATGAAGGCACTGGAAGACGCGCTCAAGCGGCAGCGGGGCAAGTCCGGTGATCGACCGGGCCCGAACAGCACGGCGGACAGGGTCGGCATCCCGGAGGAGCGCCATTCGCCCAAGGCTTTTCGCGAGGAGCTGCTCAAAGCCATGAAGGAGCGGGCACCGAAGCGATACAAGAGTCGAATCGACCGCTACTACAAGGAGCTCGTCAGGTGAGGCTCGGAGCTTGGACAGCGGGCCTTGGGCTGGTCGCCTTGTGCGCCTTGGCGGCGCCAGCGCAAGCGGGCTTCAGAGGCGATGTCATGGCGGCGTCCAAGGCGCTGTTCGAGTGGGACCTGCCCACGGCGACCAAGCTGCTCGATGGGCTGCGCTCGAACCCCCGGTTCGAGGAGGTCGGCGAGGCCTTGCTGGTACGCGGCCGCTACGAGTTGATGATGGGGCGGTACGCAGAGGCCGCCAAGGTGCTCGCGAAAGGGTCAGGGGCGCCCGGATTACCGGCCGACATCACCGCCTTGATCAAACATTACGCAGCTTTGGCCGCGGGGACCGACGAGGTCACTCGGGGCTACAAGAGCCACACGACCTCCGGAGGTCACTTCAGCATCCTGTACAAGCCCGGTGTCGACGAAGTGCTGCTGCCCTATGCGGACCGCATGCTGGAGCGGGCCTGGCGGGAGCTGACGGTCTTGTTTGATCACGTGCCACCCGCGCCGGTCAGGGTCGAGATTTATCCGAACGTAGAGGTCCTGGGTCAGGTCAGCTCGCTCACGGTCAAGGAGATCAAGACCTCGGGCACGATCGCCTTGTGCAAATACAACCGGCTCATGATCATCAGCCCTCGGGACCTCGTCTATGGCTACGGGTGGCTCGACACGTTGGCTCACGAGTTCATTCACCTGTTGGTGACCCAAAAGTCGCGTAACCAGGTCCCGATTTGGCTCCACGAAGGGCTCGCGAAGTATTACGAAGGCAAGTGGCAGGGGCGCCCGCCGGCGCTGAGTCGGTCAGCCGAAGACCTCCTGGCGCGGGCGGTGAAGTCCGACCAGCTCATCGCGTTCTCGGCGATGAGCCCGTCGATGGCCAAGCTTCCCAGCCAAGAAGCCACGGCGACGGCGTTCGCCGAGGTCCACATGGTGATGGAGTATCTGGAGAGCCGGAGCGGATCGGAGGTCGCCGCCGAGCTACCGCGGCTCATGGCCTCCGGGCTCAGCGACAAGCAGGCGGTCTCTGCTTTGGCGCGGATGCCATGGAAGAGGTTCGAGCCGTCCTGGAAGGCATTCCTGAAGACCCGCCGGCTCAGGCGCTTGAAGGTCAAAGCAAACAAGGAGAAGCTACTCTTCAAGGGCGACGACAACGAGTCGGTGGAGCTCGCCGAGCTGGGCGAGCAGCGCTCCCGCGACCACACCTGGCTGGGAGACCGCCTGCGGATGAAAGGGCGTTACCAGGCCGCGGCCAAGCAGTATCGCCGCGCCGCCAAATTTGAAGGGCCCGCGACGGCGATCGTCCAAGCCAAGCTGGGGCACGCGCTGCTGCGTCTCGGCCGTCTGGAGGCGGCCATCATCGAGCTGCGAAAGCCCCTGGCGCTGGCCGCCAACTACGTGCTGCTGCACCTCTACCTGGGTGAGGCCTGTCTACGTCTGGGGCGCCTCGAGCAGGCCAGGGAGCACCTCGAGAGCGTCGTCGCCCTGAACCCGTTCGATCCGAGCGTTCACGGCCACCTCGCCACCGTCTATACCAAGATGAAGCTGCAAGCGCGCGCCGCCGAAGAGCGGAAGTTGCACAAACGCCTTCAGGTTCATATCCAGTAACCCTCGCTACAACTGCGCACCACGAACGCTTGGACTGTTATTTGAGCGACACCGACTCCACAGCACCTGCCCCGCTGGCGACCTCACCCAGGAGCGTTGAGCTGCCGCCGCTGGCGGAGCGCGTTGCGCCGGCCGCTCCCTCCTCGCCATCCATCCCGCGCCCCCCGCCGCCCCCGCCTGCGCATCCGAGCTCCGCGTCGGCGCAGGCGCACGCCACCGCCACGCCGCCACCGAGTGTCCCGTCGACGCCTCCGGCTATGCACCAGGCGCGGCGGCCCGAGGCTGGCGGTGCGGCGCCGGTCAGCCTGAAGGATATCGAGGAGCTCGCGGCTGCACGTGACCGACTGTTGGGCGAGCTTCGCAAACGCATCGTCGGCCAGCAGGACGTCATCGACCTCCTCCTCATGGCCATGTTCGCCCGCGGTCATGGCCTGTTCATCGGTGTCCCCGGCTTGGCCAAGACCCTGCTCATTTCGACCCTCGCCGAGGCCGTCAGCCTCGACTTCAACCGGATCCAGTTCACTCCAGACCTGATGCCGTCGGACATCACCGGCACCGACATCCTGGAGCAGGACCGAGCTACCGGCGAGCGCGTCTTCAAGTTCGTACGCGGCCCCATCTTCTCCAACGTATTGTTGGCCGATGAGGTGAACCGGACCCCGCCCAAGACCCAGGCCGCTCTGCTGCAGGCGATGCAGGAGCGGGTGGTGACCGCGGGCGGCAGGGATTATCCCGTGGAGCCGCCGTTTCTGGTGTTTGCCACCCAGAACCCGATCGAGCAGGAGGGCACCTACCCCTTGCCCGAGGCGCAGCTCGACCGGTTCATGTTCTCCATCGACGTGGGTTATCCCAGCCTCGAAGAGGAGATCGCCATCGTCAGCCGGACCACCGGCGCTCTGCAGGAGCCTATTCAGACGGTGGTGACGCGCGAGCAGCTGCTTCGCCACCAGCAGGTCGTGCTCCAGGTCGTCGCCGCCCCCGATGTGGTCCGCCACGCCGTGATGATCGCGGCGGCGTCGAGACCCGGGAGCGACCAGGCGCCGGAGCTGGTGACCGAGTTCGTGTCCTGGGGGGCCGGCCCGCGGGCCAGTCAGTTTCTTATCCTGGGAGCGAAAGCCCGCGCAGCCCTCCGGGGGCGTCCACAGGCCTCGCGCGCCGACGTCGAGGCGGTCGTTCGCGCTGTCCTCGGTCACCGTTACGGTTGTACCATTCCGGT
>JAAZYN010000255.1 GCA_014239625.1 Myxococcales bacterium
GTCGTCGTGGAGCTGACCATCGCGAGAGACGGGCGCGTCACGGCGGTGAAGCTCGAGGCTGGCGTCGGGCAGCCATACGATGGCGCGGCGGTGGCGGCCGTCAAGAGGATGCGCTTTGTCCCCGCGACCCAGGCCGGGGTGGCGATCTCGGTCCGGGTGCCCTTCACCTACAAGTTCCGAATCCCACGTCGCCGCGGGCGAATGGTCCCGTCGCCGCGACGACGCGGACCCAAAGAGCCGGCGCCAGGTCGTATCTACGCGGGGAGCGTGGCGGAGATGGGCACCCGCAAGCCCATGGGTGGGGTCGCGGTGATCGTGCGAGATCCCCGGACCGAACGCACCTGGCAGGCTGTCACCGACGCGGACGGCGATTTCGTCTTGGAGGGGCTGCCGCCGGGCAAGCTGGACCTGACCGTCGTCACCCCGGGGCACACTCAGCGCGGTAAAGGCAAGGACCGGGTCATCGAAGGGCTGCGCCTCGGTCCCGGGGGCAAGCCACCGGAGAGTCAGAAGACCTTCTGGCTCAACCCCAAGGAGTTTGCCAAGTACAAGACCGTGGTCCAGGAGGTCCGACGCAAGGAGGCCGCGTCCGAGATCACCCTCACCCAGGATGAGCTGACCAAGGTGCCCGGCACGTTCGGCGACCCGACGCGGGTCATCGCGACGCTACCCGGGGTGGCGCGGACCGGATTTGGCCTCGGGTACTACATCGTCCGTGGCGCCTCGACCGAGAACACCGGGTTCTTCCTGGACGGTCACCCCATCAGCTACCTCTACCATCTGGGCGGAGGGCCCGGCGTGATCCACCCTGCCCTGGTCGATCGCATCCGCTTTTATCCCGCGGGCTATCCCGCCAACTACGGACGCTATGCCGGTGGTGTCATCGCAGTGGAGACCCGCGAGCCGCCGTCGGATCGGTGGCACCTGGATCTCGAGATCGACGCGACCAAGGCGGCGCTGTTGTTCTCGGTGCCGTTCGAGGACGGGCGCGGCCAGGTGACCTTCTCCGTCCGCCAGAGCTACCTGGAGCTCATCTTGATGGCGGTGGCCGAGGGGGTGACGCTCCGTTACACGGATTACCAGGCGCGGGTCCGCTACGACATCACCCCGGAGCTCCGCTGGAGCCTGTACGTGATGGGGGCCGAAGACCTGCTGTCGGTAGAGGACCCCGAGGGAGGCTCCGGGTTCGGCGCCAACCTGGGCTTTCAGCGGGCCACTACCAAGCTCGAGTGGACGCCGAGCAAGGCCCTCGCCTGGAAGACCTCGGTGGGCTTCGAGTGGGCCCACACAGACGCCGCGCAGGTCGCCGAGGACACCGACGGCCTGGACATCGGGTTCGCCCAGTGGTTTGTCCAGCTGCACTCCACGGTCAGCCTCAAGAGCGACTCCCTGCGGCTGGACCTGGGGGTCGACGCTTACTACTCCAAGCTGGACGCGGCGCTCCGCATCGAGCTCCCGGGAGTCCTCGGGGCCAGCCCCGGGGGAGACGCCGATCTGCCCTACCAACGGTACGAGCTGGGCGACGATCTGGTGAGCATCGCGCCCTTTGTCTACCTGGACTGGGAGCCCATCAGCGGCCTTCGGTTTCTCCCCAGCGTCCGGCTGAGCATCGACCACTGGGGGAACGCCGCCCGCGCGTCGGTGGACCCGAAGTTCGCCGTCCGCGGCGACGTCCACCCACAGGTGACGCTCAAGGCCATGGCAGCGATCGCTCATCAGGCGCCGTCACCGGTGACCACCGCCGAGCCCTTCGGCAACCCCGACCTGCCCCCGGTCACCGCATACCAGGCCAGCGCGGGGTTCGAGTGGCGGCCCGCCGAGGGGTGGGAGATCTCCGTCGAGGGCTTCTACAACCACTATCAGAACATGACGACGGGCAACGACTCGGACAATCAACTCGACAGTCAGATCTTCGCAGCGGACCTGACCGGCCGGGCCTTCGGCGTGGAGCTGTTGATCCGTAAGAAGTTCGGCGACTTCGTCTACGGGTGGCTGAGCTACACCCTGTCGCGGGCCGAGCGCAAACAAAAGCCCGGCGGCCCGTGGGAGCTCTACAGCAGCGACCAGACGCACATCCTGAACCTGGCCTGGACCTTCATCCTCCCCGGCGAGTGGTCCATCGGCGCCCGGTTCCAGCTCGCCAGCGGCAACACCTACTACCCCGTCGTGGGCGCCAAGTATGACGCGGACGGTGACACCTACGTCCCGCGATACGCGGACACCAAGAGCCGGCTGCCCTACTACCACCGGCTCGACGTGCGCATCGACAAGCGGATCCGGTTCACCACCTTCTTTCTGGAGATCTTCCTCGACATCCAGAACATCTACAACGCCGGCAACCCAGAGTTCCTTCGGTACTCCTTCGACTACGCCATCGCCTCCGAAGGGGTCGGCGTCCCCATCATCCCGACGATCGGCTTCAGGTTGGCTTTCTGATGGCCCCACGACCACCGCCGCGGCCCTGGGTCGCGCTGACGCTGAGCGCGCTGACCGCGCTGACTGCTGGCTGCCTCGACGAGCTGCCCGAACAGAGCCAGATCGAAGGCCTGCGGATGATGGCCATCATGGCGACGCCGCCCGAGGTAGGTCCGGGGCAGACGGTGGAGCTGCTCCCGCTGGTGGTCGACACCGAGGAGCGCCCGCTGACCTACCGTTGGAGCGTGTGCCTGATGACCGACATGGGCTTCGACCAGGGTGGCCCCGGCGGGCCGCCCGGAGGGGCCCCCGGCGGCGGCGAGTTTGCCGTCGAGGACAGCGGCAACTGCAACCAACGCCTGGACGCGGGCGACCTGGCGGTGACCGACCTAGGCGAGGGGGCGACGGCCAGCTGGGCCGTCCCCGTTGATTTCTTCGACGACACGTCGGTCATCGCTCGCGCCTATGGGCTCGGAGACGAGCTCCCGCCGGAGCTGCTGGAGCCGTTGGCCCTGTTCGTGGGGATCAACATGACGGTCTCCCTGGACGTCACGGCTGGCGACGTCACGCTGAGCACCTTCAGGCGGATCAAGGTGAGCCTGTCGCCGACACCGAACACGAACCCGAGCCCGATCGCGTTCGTCATCCGGGACAAAGACTCCGAAGACCCTCTGCCCACCGAGTTCACCGCGCCGACCGACGGCCGATGCTTCGTCGGCGAGGAGGAGGCGCCCCTGGTCATCGCGCAGGGGCAATGGGAGGTCAGGGCCCTCAACCTGCCCGACGAGCTCGAGAGCTACCCGGTCGTCGGCTTCTCGCCGGACCCCGACAAGCCGTACGAGGTGTTGGAGGCCGAAGAGATCTATCGCATCTCGCTTTACGGCCGGGGCGGCTCGTTCACCGCGCCGAGCTACGCCTCCGACGCGACCAAGGACGATGATCGTCGCGGTCTGTGGGAGTTCGAGGAGCCACCCGAGTCGGCGACCCTGCCGATCTGGATCGTGACCCGCGACGGACGGGGCGGAGTGACCTGGTGTCACTCCGAGCTCTCCGGCGACCCCACCGCCGATGACTCGGCGGCTCCTGAGCAGTCGGGGCCGCCCGGCTTCGGGTGTGGCTCGTCGCCCCCCGGAGCGGCCCTAGCGTGGACCCTGACCCTGATGGCCGGGTGCCTTCTTCGGCGGCGGCGACGACAGGCCCAGGGGCCACGCCCCTCCGGCTGAATCCATGAGACCGGCCGGCGCATCGGCTGCGCTGACCGGCGCGCGCAGCCTGCGGCGGGCTCGACGGGCGGTGGAACGCGGCGTCACCAGCCGCCCTGCAGCGCTACGCCGCCGCCGCCGTGTCGCTCGACGTGCGGCGACACATCCCAGCGAGCGGCCCGCGGCCCGGGAGCCTCACAGCCCCATGTTCTTGGCGATGATCTCCTTCATGATCTCTTGCGTGCCGCCGCCGATGGGCAGCAGCCGTGCGTCGCGGCTGAGGCGCTCGACCACGGTCTCCCGCATGTAGCCCATCCCGCCATGCAGCTGCACCGCCTCGTAACAGACCTCCACCGCTACTTTCGCGCAGAGGTTCTTCGCCATCGAGACCTCCTTGACGCAGTAATCACCCGCGGACATCCGCGCCGCGACCTGGTACGTCAGGGTCTTGGCGGCGGTGACCTGGGTCGCCATGTCCGCGAGTTTGTGTTTGCTGACTTGAAACTTCGCCACCGGCCGACCGAACACCTCGCGCTGCTTTGCGTAGGCGATGGCCTCCCTGAGCGCCAGCTCGGCGGTGGCGTATCCGTAGGCCGCCAGCGCCAGACGCTCGGTCTGGAAGTTGCGCATCAGCGTGACGAAGCCGGAGTTCTCCCGACCCACCAGGTGGCTGACCGGGACGCGCACCTCGTGGAACGCGAGCTCGGCGGTGTCTCTGGCCCACCAGCCGGTCTTCTTGAGGGCGCGCGATACGCTGACCCCCTCCATGCCGGACTCGATCACGACAAAGCTGAGCCCTCCGTGGGGATCGGGGCCGGTTCGCACCAGGGTCGTGAGATAGTCTGCCCGGACGCCGCTCGTGATGAACATCTTGGCGCCATTGACGACGTAATGGTCGCCGTCCTTCACCGCCCTGGTGCGGACCGCGGCGACATCGCTGCCGGTCCCCGGCTCGGTGATGGCCAGCGCGGCGATCTTCTCCCCCGCCAGGACCGGGCGCACGAACCGATCCACCTGGGCCGGATCGTTGGCCTGCACGATGGGGGGCAGGGCGATGCCCAGAGAGCCAAGGCCGACGGTCACGCCGGTGGAGGTCCCGTGCATGAGCCCCTCGATGCCCATGAGCATGTGCAGCGGCCCTCCGCCCATCCCGCCCATCTCTTCGGGGAACCCGATCCCCAGGCCGCCCGCGTCGGCGGCCTTTTTGTAGAGCTCCCGAGGGAACTCCCCGGCCTCCTCCCACGCCTGGGCGTGCGGCGCGATCTCCGCGAGGGCGAAGCGCTTGGCGGCGCTACGCAGCATCCTGTGCTCTTCACCGATGATGTTGTCGTAGAAGCCCATCTCTCCTCACCTCCTCAGGTCCCCACGGGCCCTGCCATGCCTCGACCGCGCCATGGGAACCGAGCTGTCAGCTGCTCCACGGACAGCCGGTCGCCTCGAGCGAGCGGGGCGGCGGCGCGCTCGACGCGACCCGCCCACCGCGGAGAGCTCACGCCGAACGCAGCAGCCGCTCTCGCGCCTCAGCGGGGCTGGCGATCTCGCGCCCCGCGTCGCGGGCGACTTTGGCCATCGCCTCGATGAGCGGCCCGTTGGACTCCGCGCGATCGCCACTTGGAAGGTAGAACGTGTCCTCCAGGCCGGTGCGGAGATCACCGCCCAGCTCCGCGGTCTTGCGGTGGACATCCCAGACCTCCGAGCGGCCGATGACGATGCTCTGCCAATGCGCCTGCGGGGGCATCTCCTCGAGGAGCAGCGGGAGCCAGCTCGCCTTGGCGGGCATGCCGCTGGCCACGCCCATGACGAACGACACATTCACGGGTGGCTTCAACATGCCGTTGTGCAGGAACAGACCGATCGATCGGACGATCCCCGTGTCGAAGCACTCGCACTCCGGGACGACGCCGTTGTTGGTCATCGCGCTCAGGAACTTCTTGACCTTCTGGACAGGGTTGTCGAACAGCAGCGGCGGCCAGGCCCAGGCTCCATTGGAGCGCGTCTTGAGGTAGTTGAGCGATCCCGAGTTCAGCGCCGCCAGCTCCGGCTTCACGCGGTCGAGACACGCCAACGGTCCGCTGATGTCGGGCCCCATGACGCCGGTCGACATGTTGATGACGATGTCGGGGACCTCCGCCCGCATGGCGCTCACACACGCCTCCGCGACATCGGGATCCCAGCTCGGTAGGCGCCCCTTGCCCGGCTCCTGTTGGCGGAAGTGGACGTGAATGACGCTGGCGCCCGCGTCGTGAGCGCGCCGCGTCTCGGCCGCCAGCTGCGCGGGCGTGACGGGCACGCTGTGCCGCGCCGGATCGGTGAGCACGCCGGTGATGGCGCACGTGATGACCGCCTTGTTG
>JAAZYN010000256.1 GCA_014239625.1 Myxococcales bacterium
GTGGCCAGGTCTGCGTGCCCAAGCATGGCCTGGACCGAGCGCAAATCGGCGCCCCCATCCAAGAGGTGGGTGGCGAAGCTGTGGCGCAACTTGTGTGGTGAGACGTCCCCAGGGAGCTCGAGCTGGGCCACGTATTTCTTGAGCTTCTTGGCGAACCCCTGACGCGTCATCCCTTTGCCGCGCGCCGTGATGAACAGTTCATGCGGGAGTCGGCGCAAGCCCCGGCGAGTCGCTCGATCCAGCAGCTCCGGCCTAGCGACCGCCAGGTAGCGCTCGATACGCTCTCGGGCGAAATCGCCCAATGGCACGACACGCGTCTTGCTCCCCTTGCCGGTTGTCCTGAGCACACCACGATCCAGATCCACGTCCCCCAACTTGACCCGCACGAGCTCGCTGACCCTAAGCCCCGAGCCATAGAGCAACTCGATCATCGCGGCGTCGCGGAGCGCACGTGGATCGTCCGAGTCCCGCCCCGGGTGCTCGGCCAGCTCCGCCACCTGGGCCACCGAGAGAACCACGGGCAGGGGCCGCCCCAACGTGGGGAGAGGCACCCCGTCACAGGGATCATCGGACCGAAGGCGCTGCTCGATACAAAATCGACTGAACGTCCGCAGCGCACTCAGTGAACGTGCCGCCGATCGGCCGCTGAGGCCGACGCTGTCGCGCAGCCACCGGATGAAGCCCTCCACATGGACCCGAGCGAAGGTCGCCGGGGTGGTCGCCTCTCCACGCTCGTCGAGGAACTCGCCGAACCGCCGCAGATCGCGCGCGTAGGCGTCCAGCGTGTGCGTGCTCACGCCACGCTCCAGCTGCAGGTAAATGAGAAACTGGTCGATCGCATCGTCCATCGCCCTATGCTACGACACACCAGGGTCAGCGGCGAGAAAGCACGGGCCTCAGGCTCCGAGGCCAAGGGCTCGATCCATGACCTCGAGGGCCTCGCCATACCCGGCGCGCGCGCCAAAGAGCGTGGCGACAGCCTCAGAAGCGTCCAGCAACTGCTCGAAGCCGCTCAACGAGGCCGTACTCACCAGGCCGATCCGAGCCGCGTTCTCGAGCAAGCGCTGGGTTGGCACCGCAGCGCAGCGGGCCAGCTCCTCGTTCGAGGCGATGCCGAGGCGGACCAACTCACGCAGCGTCCAGAACGGGGCCTCTACCCACACCTCCGAGAAGAGCTGCTGGCGCAGCAATGTTACGGCCGCGCGCCCGGCACCCGCGCCGATGACGCGCTCCAGCACACCCGGACTGGACTGCACGCGGCGGACCAGGGCGGGCACGTGCACCAGGCGCTCGATGAGGGGCCGGGTCCACGGCTCCGCGCCGAGGTCGCCAAGGGCGTTCAGCGCGACATCGAACTGGCCGCCTGTGATGACCGCCCTGAAGAAACCGTTGTCTCTCATGCGCTGAACGAAGGCGAACACCTGGGGTTGGGGTGGGCGCCCCTCGATCAAGGATGCCAGAATTCCGAGCTCTATCAGCAGCCCATCGCCAGGCGGTCCAGACGACTCCACCCCCAGGTCGGGGGCCGTATACACCGGCCAGTCCCCCAGCTCGTTCCACCAACCGACGATCCGCTCTGCGACCGCAGACGCCTCGACCGACGACGCCAGGACCGCGGGCGGCACCACACGGCCAAAGGAGGGCAGAGGTGCGTGAAGCTGCGGCGCGTGGAGCCCCGCCGGCGGGGGGGGGCCGCCACCAGGAGGCGGCATCGGGGCTAGCGGTACCTGCCTGGCCGGACGGGGCCGGGCCGGGGCCGGCGGATCCGCTCCCAGCTCCTCGGCATCCCTCAACGCAGCGGCCTCCATCACCGACAAGGCGCGGGGCGCATCGGCGTCCTCCTCGGACTCGGCGTCGACGTCCGCGAAGTCTTCCTCAAAAGCCACCGCCGCGGCCGCGAGCGCGTCAGGGTCGGGAGGCTCGGGCTCAGGAGGCATGTCCGCCCAGTCCTCGTTGCCGTCATCAACCCCGCCTGGAGCGGCCTGGGCCAGAGCCGGAGCCGGAGCCGAAGCCGGAGCCGGAGCCGGAGCCGTCGGCGGCGGTGGCGCCGCAGCCTCGACCTCCTCGTCGCTGTCCTCCTCGCTCTCATCTTCCTCTTCCAGATCCTCGAGGATCTCCTCGATGTCCATCTGACCAAGCTCGGTGGCGACCCGCTGTCCCTTGTCGGACAGGGCCCAGCGGATCCCTACGAGCTTGATGTAGCCCGTAGCCGCGAGCCAATCGAGCCAGGCTTGGAAGTTCGGCAGGGTGACGTAGTCTCCGGGATACACGTAACTGGTCACCATTCGATACAGCTCGTGCACACTGTGCAGGCGACCGCCGGCGGCGACATCCAACGCTTCGACGACGTACTTCACCAGCAAGATGTTGGCGTCGACCAGCCGCTGGTAGAGCAGCTCCTGCAGCTCTGGCAGGGAGTGAGTGGCCGCCATCGATTGCGCCAGCTGGCCCTGTTTCACGGTCTTTCGATCCCAGCTGAGATCGATCAGCGACAGAGCGACCACCGTCTTCTCTTTGTCCCACAGCCCGTTCTTTCGCAAAAAGTCGCGAAACGCCTTGAACTTCGATCCGTCCGGGGTCCCCAAGAACCCGAGGATCAGCTGCAGCTTTGACAGGTATTGGTCGTAGCGCGTGCCCTGCAGCGCCTCGTATTCGACCCGTTGCCCCATCTATTCGCCTCCTAATGGTTGACCTGGCCCCGATCGGACTCGACCGACGAGAGCGACAGAACATGGAACCGGAACGTAGCGCGTTATGCGTCGCATGGGAACCGGCGTTGACCCCGCGTCGCCGGGTCATTAAGGTCGCGCGGCAGTCGCACCTGCCGAGTGCCAAAATGAAGCGCTGCTACTATAGATTTCAATACCCTAGAAGTGAGAGAGGTCAGATCATGAACTTCAAGCCCCTCTATGATCGGATCGTCGTCAAGCGCATCGAGGGCGAGACGACATCCGCCGGCGGTATCATCATCCCCGACAGCGCCAAGGAAAAGCCGTTCAGCGCCAATGTTCTGGCGGTGGGTGGCGGAAAGCTGATGGATGATGGCTCGCTGCGTACGCTGGAAGTGAAGGCCGGCGACACGGTGCTGTTTGGTAAGTACGCCGGCACCGAGATCAAGATCGACGGTGAGGAGCACACGATCCTGCGCGAGGACGACGTGCTGGGGATTGTGGAAGACTAGGATGGACGCTCAAGAGCCAGCTCCGGAAGCCTCGGTCCACGACGGCCGGGAGCAGAGCCCGGGAGACCAAGCCACCACCAGTGGTGCCGCAGTGGATTCGGACGTGGATCTCGAGGCCCTGGTCCACGAGGCGGGTAACGGGACCGAGGCCGACGAGGGGGACTCGGAGGCGAGTGCCCCAAAACCTCCCCCCAAGCCCCCAGAAGACCCGCGCGACCGACGCATCCGAGAGCTGCACAAACTCGTCGCGGAGAAAGACGAGCTGCTCAGAGACTACATCAAGGCCCACAAGCAGGCTCAGGCGCAGTGGGAAGCCCACAAGCAGCGGCTGAAGAGGGACCGCGACGAGGAAGTCGCCGTGGCGAGGGGCAAGATCGTCGAGAAGTTCCTGACCGTCTCCGACAATATGGAGCGCTCGCTGGCGGCCGCCCAGGGGACCGACTCTGTGCCGGCTCTGCTCGAGGGAATGCAGCTCGTCTACAAGGGCTTCAGTCAGGTGTTGACGGAGCTGGGGTTGCGACGGGTAGACCCCCTTGGCCAGGTCTTTGATCCGGCTTCGATGGAGGCCCTGGGCATCGTCCCGGTCCAAGACGCTAGCAAGGACAACATGGTGGTGAACTGCCTTCAAGCAGGCTTCGCCATCGGCAACCGGGAGCTTCGCCCGGCTCTGGTCCAGGTGGGTAAATTTACCGGCTGACCCCAGTGCGCGTGATCATGTGATGTGATCCTCTCACGCGAGGCCGAGCCAGGTGGGGCGACGTCGGCTCTCCTGGACGTCGCTGAAGGCGCCGACGAGCCCGCGCGAGCGATGAAAAAGGCTCGCCTCATGCGCATGGCACAGCGGTCGGCGACGCAATGTGCGGCCACCCTTGATAGGTGCCACCGTTTGAGCCCGACGGAGCAGCAGCTGTCGACGGTGAACCTTGACCTCGGGTGGGGCGTCCGCAGCTGGCAGCTGGCAGGCGGGAGTGAGCCCCTCGCCCGCTGGCCGTCCCCGATCGCGCCCTGGCACGACGTCCCGCGCCGGCACGCCTCGAGGTCCGCGTGCGGTTCGACCACCGTCAGGCGTTAGCGACTCCATCCCACGCCGCTTTCAGCTCGCCGATCAAGCCCGGGTTGCGGAGCTTCGACAGGGCCTTCGCCTCGATCTGACGAATTCGTTCGCGGGTCAGCGAGAAGTCTCGCCCGACCTCTTCGAGCGTGTAGTTCCGACGCTCTAAGATGCCGAATCGCTTGCGCAAGATCCGAGCCTCTCGCTCGCTGAGCCCCTCCAGCATCCGGCGAATCACCTGACGAAGGTCTTCACGCTCCGCGACCTCAGCCGGGCACACGCTGTCCTCGTCGGCGATCAGATCGCCGAGCTGAGTGTCGTCCTCGCCGACCGGCGCCTCCAAGCTGACCGGAGTCCGGGCGAGCTTCAGCGTGCGGCTGACCACGTCGACGGGGATCTCGAGCTGAACGGCGACCTCGTCGTGATCGGGCTCCCGGCCGAGCTTCTGCTCGAGCTCCATCCGCGCCCGAGTGATGCGATTGAGCATCTCGACGAGATGGATGGGGATGCGGATGGTCCGCCCCTGATCGGCGATCGCGCGCGTGATGCTCTGGCGGATCCACCAGGTCGCGTAGGTCGAGAACTTGTGGCCGCGTCGCCACTCGAACTTCTCGACTGCCTTCATCAGGCCAATGTTGCCCTCCTGAATCAGATCGAGCAGCGGGAGCGAGCGGTTCATGTAGCGCTTGGCGATGGACACCACCAGCCGAAGGTTGGCGAGGATCATGACACCCCGGGCTTGATCGGCGCGCCTATGGCCCGCCTTGACCGCCTTGCCGACCCTCACGATGTGGTCGGCGTCCGCTCCCATCTGGTCGACGACCCCGTCGATGGTCTCCACCGCCGAGAGCAGGCGGTTGCGAACCGAACGGGTCAACTCAGCGGGGAGATCTCCACAACGCACCCGAGCCAACAGCGCGCTACGGTCGGCGCCGAGCGGCGCGGCGATCTTGTCCACCTTCCGGAGCGCTCGTCGCAGCTCTTTGGCGCTGCGGTCGACCGTCCCCTGCACGCGGCACAGCACCCGATAGCCGAAGCCAAACTCGCGAAACAAGCGAAACAGCGCCGTCTTCACGGTCCGCGCCTGGTCCTCCTCCTCCTCCGTGGCCGAGGGGTGCTTGATGCTGTCCAGGTACGCCTCACGCGCCTGGTCCAGGTTCGCCTTGAAGCGGTCGAGCTCGCCGACGCACTCCGCGTCGTCGAAAGCGGGCAAGTCGTCGCCGCTCAACACCTCGCAGCGATACGCCACGTCCGAGATGAGCCGTTCGGCGGCATAGAGCAGCGTGTGGCGAGCCCACGGCAAGGTAAGCAGTCCCGTGAAGATAGCGTTCGTGCCGCTCTCGATCTGGCGGGCGACCTGCTGCTCGCCCTCTCGGGTCAGCAGCTGAACGTCTCCCAACTTCTGAAGGTACAGAACGATGGGGTTCACGTCCCCCGCCACGGCCTCGGCTGCTAGACGAGATATCGCCCGCGCCGAAGCGATCTGCTTGGCGTTGATGCGCCGGGTGGGCCCCTCGGCAAAAGGAACGGTTCCGCTACGCGTAGCGGAGCTATACAGCTCCGGTTGGGTCGCCATGCACTCTCCTTTTGCCCAGTGCCGCTAGAGCACTCTTCCTTGGTCCGGCGCGGTTTGTTTGCAAGCGTCTTGCCAGGATCGGACGGGGCACCATCGGGCGCCCAAGAGATCTAACAAAACCGACTTATTATCAAGAGCCTGGAGCCACCCGGACGCG
>JAAZYN010000257.1 GCA_014239625.1 Myxococcales bacterium
ATCACTCGAGCCTCCCGGCGCGTCGCTCAGAGTCTGGTGAGAAATGCGGGCTAGCGGACGTCCCACGGCAAGCGGCGTCGCGAGCTCGGAAGTTGGCACACGCCGCCGCGGACTCACAGACGCGATGCAGATGAGCCCCAACCGAAACCTGGTGGACGGGCGTCGTCGACGTGCCACCAGAGTCCTCCACCTCGCGTGGTGACGAGTGGCGGCGGTGCCTCGCATCGCCGCGGCGGACCCCGGACTCATCGCGGAGCGCCCGGAAGCGCTCCCTTGTCCCCCCCCAGCTTCTGGCGGCCGCTACTCCGAGCCAGCAGCGGCGGTCAGTGTCTTCCACTGCGGATAGCCGCCTTTGTACTCGGCGACGTCGGTGAAACCCAGCTCCTGACACTTCTTCGCGGCCCGCATACTCAGGCTGCAAGCAGGCCCACCACAATAGGTGATGACCGGCGTGTTCTTGTCCGCGGGAAGCTTGCCCCAGACCGCAGCATCGGTGCTCTTGACCGGGATGTTGATGGCGCCGGCGATGTGACCGGCCTGAAAGCTCTCAGCTCGCCGCGCGTCCACGAGAATCGCGCCCTGAGCGACGGCCGCCTCGACCGCGGGCCAGTCCAGATGCCGGATGGTGTCGGCGGAATCGCTCTTCGTCGCGGCGCTGTCTGGGCTGGTGTGTGTCGTCGAGCTGCTGCAGCCCACGAGGATGGCGGCGACGCCGATAGCAGCGATGGTAGCGCGGAGATAGTTCATACGCGGAGCTCCTGATAACGCGGCTGAGAGGGTTAGGTCGGCTCGAGCGCGACCTCGACGCGAGCTGATACAACGCGTGTGAGACACACGCAAGCTAGAAGGCACCTTCGTTTTGGGGACAATACCGGTGGTTTGTGGCAGCGTGGGAGGCGTGACAGCCTCCGGCACCAGGTCTGAAGGGGCGGCGGCGACACCGTCGCGGGCTCTCCTGCAACCGCCACGGCGCCACGGCTGCTGGCTCATCCATGCCCCCTTGTTCCTCGTTTTCTTGCTCGGTGGCACCTCACCTTCCGTGGCCAGCAATGACGATGGCATCCTCATGGGCAACGACGCGGCGCTGTCCGCCGGCGCTGTGACGGCAACAACCACGGAAGCGACCGCGCTGTGGTACAATCCGGCGGGGCTCGGGGGCGCCACGCGTCACTCCGTGGACGCCAGCGCAAGCGCCTTCATTCTGCGGGTCCGCCCCATCGAGGCCATCGTCTTCACCACACTCAGTAACGGAGAGGTGGTGCAGAGCGATCTCGACAACGTAGAGCTCATCTCCGTGGGCGCCTCGTTGGCCAACGCGTGGCGCATATCGGATGGGCTGACGCTTTCATTGGGTGTGTTCCAGCCCGAATCCGAGCGCTTCAGCTTTCGGGCGTTCGACGTGGCCGCCCTCTACGATGGCGTGACAGTGCAGGAGTACCGTCAGCATTTTTCGGCGTCGCTGCAGACGGATCGAACGCACCTGGGGATCGGCGTGGGCTGGCAGGTGCTGCCGCGATTTCGGCTGGGGGTGGCCCTGTTTGGCATCTACAGGACCACCAACACCACCATCAGCATCAACGCGGGAGCCCACGACGCAGACAACCCGGAAAACGCCAGCGCCTTTGGTATCGCCAACTCGTCGCTGTCGTTGGACCACTTCGGCCTTCAGCTGGCGCTGGGCATACAGTGGGTGCCTGTCGATGGGCTGCACGTGGGGCTGACGCTTCGGACGCCGGCGCTGGTGTTCGGTGAGATCGGCGCCTTCGACAATACGTTTGGCTTCTCGAGCTCGTTGGGGCCCGAAGACGAGCGTTCGTTCGAGGCGGACTCGGCCGATTTGGCGGTGACCGGTGCGGCTGTGGCGTTGCCGTTCCAGGCGCAGCTCGCCCTCGCCTACGCCTGGTCGGACGGTTGGATATCGGCCGAGTTCGATCTCAGAGCGCCGTTCTACGACGCGGCGCTGGACGAGCAGCGAGAGCTGACGTGGAACGTGCGCGCCGGCTTTCAGCAGAGCATCGACGATGAATGGCGGATCGGCGCCGGACTGTTCACCGACCGTTCGAACATCGACGCCCCGGACGTGATCGGCGAGTTCGCGGTGGACTACTACGGGCTGACCATCGGCCTCCAGATGAAGAACACGCTCGACCTGAAGCTCGAGGACCGACCGGAGCTCGAGATGATCACCACGCTAGCGCTACGCTATGCGGCGGGCTTTGGCCAAGCCGGCGCCTTCGACTTCGATCCGCTAGGCACCGCAACCAATAACACCGTAGGACGCGACGTGGTGTTCCACGAGTTCACGCTCCACCTGGGCTCCTCCCTCGGCTATTGATGTAGGGCATGCGACCGAGCGCGCGGCGCCACGGCGACCAGGGCCGGTGATCACCTGAACGACTTCAATGGCGGCGCGCTATTTCAGGTGCGCGCGAACGCGACGATGATTCAGTTCAGCTCGTGGTGGTCTTTGAACAGAGGCCCCTGGAGCAAATCGCAGCCAAGCTCCGACAACATCTGCGCTTCCGCTTCGCGCTCCACCCCCGCCGCGATCAGTGTGGTCTCCGACCGGCGGCAGACGGTGACAATGGAGCTCACCAGCCGCTGCTTGAAATCCGAGGTGTCGATCGCCCGCACGAGCGGAGCGTCGAGCCGGGCCATCTCTGGTCCCAGCGTGGAGAGCGACGGCAGGCCCTCCCCGCCTTCCCCCAGCTGGTCGAGAACAAACCGAAAACCGGACCGACGCAGGGTCGCAAATTCTTGAGTCGAACGGCTCGACAAAAACAACTCGCTCCCTTCCGCCAAGGCAAGGACGACACGCGACGCGTGCGCGTGCAGGGGGTTTGACGGCGCGCATAGGACCCGGCTTCTGAGCTGGTCGACAGGCAGGGAGACAATAAACGGCTCTTTGCCATCGGGGTGCTCTTGCAGCTCCATGGCGATCGTTCGGCGGACGGCGGTGGCAAGGTCATCGTTCCGATCGAGCGCGTCGGCGACCTCGGCAAGCCGCCGCTTCAGCGAGGGCTCGGCTGTCACTATGCGGACGTCGATGGCGAAGAGCGACCTGTCGTGCGCTCGCACGACGGGCAAGCGGGCCGCGGTCAAGGTGGTCAAAGCGGCGTCGAATCGAGCCTCAGTGTGGGCTCTATCCGCAACCACATGCTCTCCACCGCGGCGGGTGAGACGCAAGTTGTGTCGCAACAAGCGAGACTCCACCAAGTTCAGGGCGCGGCGGACCTCGGAAGCGAGCGCGGCGTCCGAAACGGGCCTGACGAGATACGCGTCGACGTCCCTGTCGACGCGCAGATCATGTCCGGCGGCGGATCCTACAAGCACGACGGAAGGCTTTACCGATCGGGCGAGCGCTATGTCCAACAACACGCGGGGGATCGTCTCGAAGAGGCTCGCGTCAGCGATGATCACGTAAAAGGCCGACTGCCGGAGGTGGGCGGCAGCCTCCTCCGCGGTAGCTGCCGTCTGAAGATCGAAGCCGAAGGGTTCCAGCTGCTCGGCCAAGGCCACACGGAGTTCAACGTCCGGCTCCGCAACCAAGGCGCCCCACGCGCTACGATGTGAGCTGGATGTGGCCGGAACGCTCGGGAGCGTCCTATCCGCCTCGTGCGACGGAGATCGCGCCGCGGTGGACAGGACGCCGAAGGCCCGGCGGACCAAAGTCGCCATGGAGAAGGGCTTCCACAACAGCTCTAGAGCGTGGAACTCGCGGCTGTAGGTGTCGTCCATGTAGCCCGTAATCATCACGATCCCGACGTCCGGCGATACGTTGCGGGCTTGCGCAACTACCGCCAACCCGTCACCGCGAGGCAGCGCGACGTCGCAGATGACGACATCGATCCGTTTTCCGAACTCGTCGATTCGAGCGAGCGCACCGCTCCCATCTGAAGCGCTGATGACGCGAAAGCCGGAGTCTATCAACGCCCGCTCAGCGGCGTCGCGAAGCGCGGGGTCAGCTTCGGCGATGAGCGCCACGGCGCCTTCCGCATCCCGAAGTTCAATGTCAGCCATCGCCACGAGCTCGTCTTCGTGGCTTCCCGACAGCGGCAGGTCGACGACAAAGGTGGTGCCGACGCCGACCTCAGTGGTGACGTCGATGGTCCCGCCGGCCAAGTCGATGATCGAGCGTGTAGTCGCCAGCCCCAAGCCGGTCCCCGAGCCTCTGGCCTTGGTCGTATAGAAGAGTTCGAAGACCTGCTGGAGCTCCTCGGCGGGCATACCGCAGCCGTTGTCGGCGACGGTCAGGCGCCCCAGCGGCCGCCCCTGCGGGTCCTCGGCATACTGCAACGCTACGCTGAGCCGCCCCGAGCCGCCCATCGCGTCTCGTGCGTTCGCTGCCAGATTGAGCAGCACCTGGTCGACGGACACTGGTTTGATTAAGACGACCAACGGCTGCGGGCTCAAGCGCGTAGTGAGCTGGACCCCGGCGCCGATCAGACGGCGCAGCATGCGCGTTGAGTCCGCCACGGCCTTGTTGAGATCGATGTGGCGCTGCGCACCACCGCCGTGATGGACGAAGCTCAACAGCTGCAAGGTCAGCGCGGCCCCGCGATCGGAGGCGCTCAGAACCTCGTCCAGATCGTCGCGACGCGAGTCGCCTGGTGGGAGCTCCTCGTGAACAAACGTCGCGAACGCCTGAATCGCTGTCAGGATGTTGTTGAAGTCGTGCGCGATGCCCGCCGTGAGGCGTCCTACGACGTCTAACTTCTGGGCCTCGACCAAAGCAGATTCAGCTGCCTTTCGCTCGGTGATGTCGACGTGAAACAAGAGCAGATGGGTGATCTCGCCGGCTGCGTCGACGACGGGAGAGACGCTCACCCTTGTCCAAAAAGGGGTGCCGTCTTGTCTCACAGCGAGCATGTCCGCCTCCATCTCCGTCCGCCGCTGAAGGGCAGACCGGAGGCGCGGAAGGGCGCCGCCTGGAGACTCGGCAGATGCCAGGAAGCATGCAGGCTTCCCCAGAATCTCGCCCTCGGCAAAGCCGCACATCGCACGGAAAGCTCGATTGCCGTACGTGATCACCCGACGGTCACTCATGGCATCGGCGATGACCACACCCACCCTCGCCGAGTCGACCGCGCTGGTGAGCAGCCGCATGTGCGCATCGGCCCGGTGACGATGCAGAGTGACCTCGAGCGTGGAGCGCAAGGTCCGCTCATCAAACGGCTTGAGCAAGTACCCGTACGGTGTGACGGCTTTCGCTCGTGTGACCGTCGCGTCGTCGCTGAACGCCGTGAGGAAGACGATGGGGACGTCCCAACGACTCCTCATCTCGGCGGCGACTTGAATTCCATCGTCCGGCCCAACGATGTTGATGTCCATCAAGACCAGACTGGGTGTCGCCTTCTCTGCAAGCGCAATCGCGTCATCGCGGCAGTCGGCGATCCCAGCCACACCGTAGCCCATGGCCTCGACGCGGCGGGCGAGGTCCATGGCCACGAGAGCTTCATCTTCGACAATGAGTATTTGTGGTGGCGCGGAAATTGCGTCCATTCTCTCCCTCAGTCCATCACTACACCGAATACGCTACTTCAATCACCGCGCATAAGCTAGGCGTCCTCGGCGGCGGTGCTGTTCGGGTGGCGCCCGCGCCCGGTGGCCGCCGACGATATAGCGGTGCCTGCGGGACAACGTCGCGTCATGGCGATGAGCGCGCATCAAGGCCGCGCGACCCAGCCGCTGACATCCCAGGCCATGGACGGGCGGGCGGCTTCGAGGAATGCCCGGCGCCCCTGCTTCGACCTGAACAATTCCTGGTGTCCCGCGACACCAAGGCCGTCGCCGACGGCCGCACCGATGTCGCCACCAACTCGACGAGGCCTGTCGAGCCGGACGTGCAGACCGTGTCAGCGACAACGATCCAGGCCGACTCATGGAGCCGGTCAGTTTGGTTGAACGCGAGATTCGCCAGGCGATTTCGTTGCTGGCAAGGCGCGAGACCGAAGTCGTAG
>JAAZYN010000258.1 GCA_014239625.1 Myxococcales bacterium
TCTTGAGGGCTTTTTCGGGCAGGTCGCCGAAGATGACCAGGTCGACCACGCGCCGCCGGCTGACGAGCAGCGAGGTGGTGGGGCGCTCGGCGTTGCCCGGCAACGACTGAATGCCGTCTACTGCGTTCTTGACGTCTCCGAGGATCTTGGTCTCATCGACCCCGTCCATCAGCTCGAGAGTCACGCTGCCGGACCCTTCGACGGCTGATGACGTCATCTTCTTGACGCCATCGATGCTCTGAAGGGCGTCTTCGACGGCCTGTACGATCCCACGTTCGACTTCGGCCGGCCCGGCGCCCGGGTAGATGACGCGCACGCTGATGAAGTTGAGGTCGAACTCGGGGAAGACCTCTTGCTTCACGCCCGAACCCACCATGATGCCGCCCAGCACGAGCAACGCCATGATCAGGTTGGCAGCCACCGAGTTTCGGGTCATCCACGCCAGCGGTCCGGGTTTCTTCCCGATGACCGCCGGATCGAAACTCGCGTCCTGGTCGAACCCGGTCTCGCCGGGATCCTCTTGGGCGTCGTCGTCGACCACCGTGTCTTCGTCCAGGGGCGTCGTCACCGCGTCCGCATCCATCGCCCCGACGACGACGGTCTCTTCTCCGCGGCTCACGCCCTCGTCGCCAGTGGCGCCTTCAGCGGGCTCAGCTTCCGGCTGGTCCCCGTCAGGATGCTTGCCGTCCTTACTCACTGGGCCACCTCGTCTTGCCCGGAGTCATCGCTGTCGACGCGCGCTGTGTTCTTCGTGGGGGCTGAGTCGTCCACGGCGAGCAGCATGTTCGGCACCATGCTCGGGACGAGGCTAGTGATGATCTTGTCGCCTCGCGCCACGCCCGAGATCAGCACTCTGTCGTGCAGCCTCCAGCGAACCCGCACGTCGCGAACGACCAGCCGGTTGTCTGCGCCCATGAGCCAGACCTGGCTGCCCTCGCGCAGGGCGAGTCGCGGAAGTTCGACGACGTTGGGCAGCTCTGCCCCCTGAATATCGACTTTGACGTATGCGTTGGTGAGCAACGGAAGACCCTCGGTGGTGCCGTCCGGCTGGATGCCCAGGGGGTTGTCGATGGCGACCACGACTCGCGCCATGCGGCCCACCGCGTCGATAGAGGGTTTGAGGCGCACGACGTGCCCCCGCCGCTTCAGCAGAGTGCCCTTGCCGGTGTCAAGCCGGACGGTCGCCGCGCTACCGAGCGCCTGGGTCGTGTTGACCCCAGGGATGGTGATCCATTGGAGCTTGTCCAAGGGTAACGCGACCTCTACCCAGTACTGATCGGTGCCTATGAGCGTCGCCAAGCGGGAGTTCGGGCCGACCAGCTGGTCGAGCTCCACCGCCTCGCTGTCAACGACAGCGTTGAAAGGCACCGTCAACTCGGTCTTCGATTGCAGCAGCCGAGCGCGCTGCGTCGCCACCTGCGCGGCTCGGACGGCAGCCCGTGCGGCGGCCACCTGAGGCTCGCGCAGGGCCAGCGAGCGGCCCTCGTCGGAGGCGTCGCTGTCTTTGCCAAGGAGTTTCCATTCGCGTTGCGCCACGCGCTTGCGACCTTTCTCGATGCGCAGTTGTGCCTTTGTCGAGGCGACCTGGGCGGATTGTTGGCTCACCTGGAGCTTGTAGTCGCGGTCGTCGATAGTGATGAGAGCGTCGCCAGCGCTGAGGCGGCCACCTCTCACCAGGGCCGGGTTCATGCTGACGACACGACCGCTTACCTCCGGTTGAATGACCACCGTGCGAGCCGGAACGACGGTGCCGGCACCGGAGATCGTCAACGCTTCGATGGCTGGGACGGCCTGATGCACCGCCACCAACGTCACGGGCTCGGCGGGTTGGTTGAGCTCGGCCTTGGGGCGCGTGCTGATGAGATAGTTGGCGGCGGAGATCCCGACGATGAGGACGCCGATCGGAAGGGTGACCTTGAAGATAGTGCGTATTTTCACGGTTTGATGTCTCCGGGCTCGGCCCGCGGCGCCGCAGTCTTGTCGTCTTTGGCGGCGCGCGCGCCGGGGGGCCTGATCTCGCTTGGCCAGCTGCCTCCCAACGCGCGATACAGTGCAACTCGATAGGTGATCAGGGCTCTCTCTGCGGCCAGCAGTTTGAGCTCGACGCTCTGCTTGGAGGCGAGCGCGGTGAGCACGGAGAGGTAGTCGCCGCCGCCCTCCAGATATCGAACTCTGGCCTCCCGGAGTGTCGCCGCGGCGAGCCCGTCCTGAGTGCGCAATCGAGTGAGGTATTGGCGCTGATGTGCCTCCTGGACCAGCGCGTCCTCGACCTCTTTGAGCGCCGTGAGGATGGTGTTGCCGTACGCGTGGACCAGATCGGTGACCACCGCCTTGGTGCGCTCGACCTCGGCGGCGCGTCGTCCACCGTCGAACAGCGGCGCGACGAGGTTACCAAGAAGGTTCCAGATCCAGCTCGTGATGAACTCGGCGATGTCGGTGGACTGCAAGCCGGTGCTGCCGGACAATCGGAGCGCGGGATACTGGTCCGCGATGGCTGCTCCGACGCGATAGTCTGCGGCGACGATGCGCGTCTGAGCCGCGCGCACGTCCGGGCGGTTCTTGAGCACCTCGGCCGGCAACCCAGTCGCGGGCGGCGCCGGGAGCTCGGGTAGAGCGGCGGTCGGCTCCGCCGAGAATGTCCCGGCGGGTCTCCCCTGGATCACAGCCAGCTGATACTTCAGGAGCGTGATTCGCGACCGAATGAGCGGGACCTGGGCGGTGCTTCGCGCGAGCGCCTGCCGTTGCTGAAAGATACTGACGCTGTCGGCTTGGCCGTACTTGAAACGCTCTTCGAGCAGCTTCAGGTAGGTCTCGTTCAAGGCCTTCTGCGCGGCGATGAGGTCGAGCTGCGCCTTGGCTTCGGCGATGGACATCCAGGCCTCGACAGCCTGCGAAGCCATGACCAACGCCAGGGCGGAGACGTCTTGACGCGCAGCGGCGATGTCGTAGCTGGCAGCGTTCTTGACGGAGCTCACGCGCCCCCAGAGGTCGACCTCATACCCGACCCCGATCGACAGGCCGTAGCTTCCTACGTGCGTGAAGTGGTCCTCGCCAGGCACGTCTTTGAGCGGGTTCACCGCCTGGCTTACGCCCAGCCCCAGGCTCGCCTCGACCTGTGGGAATGCAGCCGCCCCGCTCTGTCTGGCGATGGCTCGGGCCTGACTGAGGCGCGCCCAGGCGCGGCGGATATCCAGATTGTTGGTGACGGTGGTCTCCACCAACGCGTTGAGCTGGGGGTCATTGAACACCAACCACCATCGGTTCGCGGTGTCCAGCGTCCCCGCTCCGGCTCGACTCTTGAAGCCGGCAGGAACCTCGACGTCGCCGCGTGGGCTCGTATCCACGTTGTGGAGCGTGCAGCCGGCGGTCAGCAGCGCGGCGGCTGCGAGGCTAAAAGATCGGGTCATGGGTGGGTCGTCGCTTGGCCGTCGGGAGTCAGAGGGGCTATCCCGCTCCAGAGCACTCCGAGAAGGGCTCTGACGTATGATGAAGCTGCGATGGGCATTCGGCTGTGGACTCCGATGGATTCGAAGAAGACGTAGTTGTGTACCGACCCGATCAGCATGCGAGCGACCACCTCGGGGTCGGCCTCGCGGAGGCGGCCGGCTCGGATCTCGGCTTCGAAGTACTCCGTGATGCCCTTGAGCATCTGGTGGGGAGCCGCGTCGGCGTTCTCCTTGAGCATGACAAGCGGGTTGAACCCGGGGCTCTGCTGCAGACGCATGATCGTGGGGATCAGCAGCCGGAAATAGGCGATGAGATCGTCTGCCAGGGTCTCGATGGTGTCGCGCACCTCGCCGATGCCTACCGAGCGGGAGAGTCCCTCCAGCGCCGAAAACTCTGGCAGACCCATGGCGGATGAGAACAACCGATCCTTGGTGCCGAACCGCTTGAAGATGGTCCCCTCGCTGACGCCGGCTTCCCGGGCGATCACCGACGTCGGACATCGATGGCCACGCTTCAGGAAGAGCCGTCGGGCGGCTTCGAGGATCTGTTCTGACGGAATCGACTTGGGCCTAGCCATAAGTGAGCACACACTTACTAACTGCGGCAGACCGGTCAAGGAGGCGGGTTACCGTGCGCGGGTAGTGGGTAAAAAAGCTCCCCCCGCGATGGGGTTCTTCCAGCCGAGCAACGCCGGCACGGGCCAAACAAGCCAGGGTTATGCAAGGATAGTTTCCACTCCGGACACTCACTCCCGTTCGGGCCCGGGGGGCCTGCTCATCGTCGGTGGCTGGGCGGCCGAAAGCCTGTTTTGACATCGTAGTCAGACGATGCAGTTCAGCGCTCGGGGGTGCAGGGGCTTGTAGGGGTGCGCGTGCTGTCGCCTCCTCACCTCACCAAAACGGGCGCCCGGGAACTTCACTGTCATGTGCCTCAATGGCGTCGTTTGGGCTGCTGAGAAGGCCGGACCGCACAAAGCGGCCCTGTGGTCGTGAGTGTCGCGCGGCGCTGGTTTGGCTCGAGACCATCGGCCAACCGCTGCCCCGCCGAGTCTCCGGCGCAGGTCACCGCATCTCCGGTGTCGCCAAGGATGGCGAAGACCGCCCCACACGGATTCGTAGCGACACGGTACCGAGCGAGCGCTGTTTTGGTGTCGCCATCGCGATGGCCCTTTCAAGATGCGCGAATACGACGTTGTAGGTGCCAAGAAATATTGGGTTTCAAAGCGCCGCCGCCGTCGCCGAGCCAGGGAGTTCTTGCATTCTCTGGTGGCTGAGCTAAGGCGACCATGGGTCGTGTCGACCATCCTCGCGCCCGATTACAACCACGCTCACCGAGCGCCACTTCCACGTGGACCTCGACGCCATCCGTCGGGGCCATTGACGAGACGTTTCATGACCGCCGAGAGCTCGCAGGAACACGACCGAAGCACCGAAGACGAGGGGTTTGATGCGCTGCTCGACCGGCTCGAGGGGATCGTGGTGGACTTGGAGAAGGGCGATCTCTCCCTGGAGGCTGCGCTCGGTCGCTTCGAAGCCGGCATGAAGCTCGCCGCGAAGGCCTCTGGAGTGCTCGCGAGCGCTGAGCTGCGGGTGGACAAGCTCGTGCGGGAGCGCGGGCAGCTGGTCACGACTCCGATGAGCGATGACGAATGAAAAGCAGACCAAGCAGCGGCTCGACCTGCTGCTGGTGACCCGCGGGTTGGCCGTCAGCCAGGGTGAGGCGAAGGCGCTGGTGATGGCGGGTCGGGTTGTTGTAGACGACCGTCGACGGGACAAACCTGGCGAGCGTTACGCGCTGGACGCCAAGGTAGCCCTCAAGGGCCAAAAGGTCCCTGGCGGTTGGGCCTCTCGCGGCGCTCTCAAGTTGCTCGGCGCGATCGAGGCCTTCGCCGGCTTTGCCGAGGCTATTCGCGGCGCCGATTGTTTGGACGTGGGCGCTTCCACGGGAGGGTTCACCGACGTCCTGCTGAAGCACGGCGCGCGGCACGTGGTCGCCCTGGATGTCGGCTACGGTCAGCTGGCGTGGCGCCTGCAAAGCGACGCCCGAGTGACCATCATGGACCGGACGAACATCCGGAACGTCGTGGCGACCGACCTGCCGTTTCGCCCGACGGTGATCACCTGCGACGCATCGTTTACCCAGGTGGCGACGTTCCTCTCCGAGGTGAGACAGCTAATGGCCCCTGGCGCTTGGCTGGTGGTCCTGGTCAAGCCCCAATTCGAGCTGCCAGCGGTGTGCGTTGGCGCCGGCGGGATTGTGCGCGAGCAGGCCGATCGAGACGAGGCGTTGCGTCGCGTGCAGGTGGCCGGCCGGTCGGTGGGGTTCCAGATCGCTGGCGCGGTAGAGTCGCCGCTGGCGGGCTCCAAGGGCAACCGGGAGTGGCTGTTGGCGTTGCGCGTGCCGTGACGTCAATCGGCGCCGCGGGAGCTGTCGCTGTCAGGCTTCGCCGGGGCGTACGAAACGGCGCGGCGCGGTTTGATTCCGCCGGTCAGTTCGGTTGAACGC
>JAAZYN010000259.1:0-305 GCA_014239625.1 Myxococcales bacterium
ACGTCAGCCGAGGGATCAACTGCCAGGTCACCCACGAGCCGCTCGGGGTGTGCGCCGGCGTGGTGCCGTTCAACTTCCCCACGATGGTGCCTCTGTGGATGCTCCCGCAGGCTCTGGTGACGGGAAACACCTTCGTGTTGAAGCCATCCGAGCAGGTGCCCTACGGCTCCATGAAGCTGGCGCTGCTGCTCAAGGAGGCGGGGCTCCCCGATGGGGTGCTCAACATCGTCAACGGTGGCCGCGAGGCCGTCGAGACCCTGAGCGATAGCGACACCGTTCAGGCGCTTGGCTTCGTCGGCTCCACC
>JAAZYN010000259.1:315-5947 GCA_014239625.1 Myxococcales bacterium
GGCTCCACCAAGGTCGCGCGGATCGTCTACGAGCGTGGCAGCAAGACGGGCAAGAAGCTGGTGTGCCTGGGTGGCGCCAAAAATCACCTGCTGGTGGTGCCCGACGCGGACCCGGAGCTCACAGCCAGCACCGTCGTGGCCTCGTCATACGGGTGCGCCGGTCAACGCTGCATGGCGGCGTCTGTGATGCTGGCCGTCGGCGACGTCCAGCAGATCATCGACAAGATGGTGGAGAAGACCCGCGCGATTCGGCTCGGCGATGACATGGGGTCGATCATCAACGCGACGTCGAAAGAGCGGATCGAGGGCTACATCAGCGACGCCCAGCGTCGAGGCGCGACCGTGCTCGTCGATGGCCGTGGGGCGACGGTCGATGGGCAGCCCGGGAACTGGGTGGGGCCCACCATCTTGGACCACGTGACGCCGGACATGCCTGCAGGCTGCGAGGAGATCTTCGGTCCGGTGCTCAGCATCATCCGTGTCGATACGCTCGATCAGGCCATCCAGATAGAGAACGCGAACCCCTACGGCAACGCGTCATCGATCTTCACCACCAACGGCGCGGTGGCGCGCTACGCCCTGGAGCGGGTGAGCGCCGGCATGTGCGGGGTGAACATCGGGGTCCCGGTGCCGCGCGAGCCGTTCGCGTTCGGCGGCTGGAATGACTCGAAGCTGGGACATGGGGACATGACCGGATACGATGGGTTTCGCTTCTGGACGCGGCCGCGCAAGGTGACGGCCCGTTGGGAGATCGCCCAAGACGCCACCTGGATGAGCTGAACGATGGGGGGCCAGACGCTCGGTGACCTCTGGCGTGGCCGAGCGATCTTCGCGCCTCATCGCAGGCCCCCTTCCGCGACCACGTTGCGTATGCTGCTGGTCGCGTTGATCGGCTCGTTGGCGTCGGCGTCGAGCTGCGACCGCCAACCTGGATGCGACCACGACCAGCAGTGTAAGGGCGATCGGATCTGCGAGCAGCGTCGCTGTGTCTGGCCGGCCCCCCGAGGGCGGGCTGGGTTGAGCGCTGGGGCGCCTCCTCGCGCTCCGGCCAAGGCGACCCCAACCTCGGCTCGGTCCGCGCAGGTGCCTCCCGCTCCCGTTCCCACTCGGGTGAGCGCAGCTCCTGCCGCGACGGCCGCCCCTCGAGCGGCCCCATCTCCTGCAGCGGCGCCCACCCAGAAGGGGCCTGCGGTTGGCGGAACGGCCCCTCCTGCTGGATCGGCCAAGCCGTCTCAGCCTGCGGCCGCCCCGCCGCCGCGCCCCGCCTCCGCGCCGCCCGCGGCCACGGCTCTGCCGACCCCGGACAGCGCCACGGATTGTGCTTTTGCTGCCAAGACGCTCCTCATTGGCAGCAAAAGCGTGGGCTTCAAGCTCACCAACGGCTGCGGAAAGCCGGTGCAGTGCAAAGGACGCATGGACTTCTATTGCCCGTATCGCGATGACTTCTCCGACACCTGGGTCACGTGTGCCGTGGTCGCTCCTGGCGTCGCCGTTGATTGCACCCACAAGGCGTGCTTGAAGCTTCGCGAGGTGCGTCTCAAGAAGTTCAAGTGCGTCTACGCGACGCCTGCGGAGGGGCGCTGACCCAGCGGTCGATGGATGGGGTCGGCCGGCGCGGGCACGCTCCCGGGTGCGTGGGCCCTGTCATTAGCACGCGTCAGATGGGTTGAGCGCGACCTTCTGGGCGATTTCGCCGCTGGCTGGGTGGCTCGGCCTCGAAGTAACGCTGCTACGACGTTGGTCTCGCGCCTCGCCAGCAACGAAATCGCCTGGCGAATCTCGCGACCAGCCAAACGGGCCGGCTCCATCACTCCCAGGCTGCGGCCTGCGCGCGATCCGCGGTGAGGCCGCCGCGACCCTCGAGGCTGGGCTTGCGCGGCCGCCGCGGGTCGGTCCGGTGAGCCGCAGTTGTGAGCCCCGGCACGCTATGATAGCACCGCCGACCGTAATGGGAGAGACGCCATGAACGCCGACGAGATGATCCGCCTGTGTAAGGCCCACACGATGTACACCTGGAACGCGGGCGACAACGTCAACCCGCTGCCTGTGGAGCGCGCCGAGGGCGTCTACATGTACACGGTCGACGGCCGAAAGATCCTCGACTGGAACAGTCAGCTGATGAGCGTCAATATCGGCCACGGCCATCCGCGGGTGGTGGAGGCCATCGCCAATCAGGCGCGGCAGCTGTGCTACGCGTTTCCGGCTAGCGCGACGGCGATTCGGGCGCGCATGGGCAAAAAGCTCGCAGACGTCGTGCCCGGCGACCTGAACACCTTCTTTTTCACGCTGGGCGGCGCAGAGGCCAATGAGAACGCCATCAAGGCGGTGCGTCAGTACTCGGGTCGCCAGAAGATTCTGACGCGCTACCGGAGTTACCACGGCGCGACCAACGCGTGCATGCAGGCGACCGGCGACCCGCGGCGTTGGGCCAGCGAGCCGGGGGCTCCGGGATTCGTCAAGGTGATGGACCCGTGGCCGTACTCCTTTTCGTTCGGACGCACCGAGGCGGAGATCACCGAGCAGAACCTGAAATACCTCGACGAGACGATCATGTACGAGGGGCCGCACACCATCGCGGCGATGATGATCGAGACGGTCACCGGCACCAACGGCATCTTGCCGCCTCCGCAGGGCTACCTGAAAGGGCTGCGAGCGCTGCTCGACGCACATGGGATCTTGCTCATCTGTGACGAGGTCATGGCCGGTTGGGGCCGGACGGGCAAGCTCTTTGCCTTCGAGCACGGTGACATCGTTCCGGATGTGTTGACCATGGCCAAGGGCCTGAGCAGCTCTTACGCCCCGCTGGGGTGCATGGCGCTGTCAGACCCCATCGCCGATTACTTCCGGACCAACGTCTTCTGGGGCGGCTTGACCTACAACAGCCACCCCATCGGGCTGGCCGCAGCGGAGGCGGCGATCGACGTCCTGCTCGACGAGGGGCTGGTGGAGAACGCCGCGCGGCTCGAGCCCGTGATGCGGGCCGAGATGGACCGGCTCGTCGAAAAGCACCCCTCCGCCAAGGCCGGTCGGTGTATTGGGTTGTTCGGGATGATGGACGTCCAGAAGAACGGCCAAGGCGACTTGATCGCCCCATATAATGGCACCCACCCTGCCATGAAGCGGCTCGGCAGGTTCTTCCTCGACAACGGGTTGTTCACCTTCGTGCGTTGGTCCCACTTCATGTGCAACCCGCCGCTGTGCATCACCGAGGAGCAACTGCACGAAGGCTTCGCCATCATCGACCGGGCGTTGGACATCACCGACGAGGTGTTCGAGGGCTGAACCTCGCCGATCATCCGGTCTTGGGGTCGTGAACCTCCCTTGGCGCGTTGCCAGCCGCGGCTCGAATAAGGGCGCCGCGCTGGCGGCTTGGATCATCCTGCGCTACACGTAGTGGGCTGATGGAAGCCGTCATCGCAAGCTTTGCCGTATTTCTCCTGGGGTTCACGGCCATCGGTCTGCTCAGCGCCAGGCGGCGCAAAGATACCACCGAGGACTATCTCGTCGCCGGCCGCAGCGTCAGCCCCTGGTTGACCGCGCTGTCGTCGGTCGCCACCAACAACAGCGGCTTCATGTTCATCGGGCTCATCGGGTTCGCCTACACCTCTGGACTCAAGGCGCTGTGGCTTCAACTTGGCTGGCTGATGGGAGACATGGTGGCGTGGGCATGGGTTCATCGCCGTATCCGCATCACCTCCGGCAAGCATCGGCTCAACTCCGTCCCGGCCCTCGTCGGGACCCACGCTGACGGCACGGCCAGCCGCCCCATCGTCATCGTCGCCGCCATCTTGACCCTGTTCTTCCTCGGCGGCTATGCGGCGGCGCAGTTGAAGGCGGGGTCGACGACGCTGACTGTCCTCTTTGGTTGGGACGAGAGCGTCGGCGCGCTCATCGGTGCCTTCATCGTGGTCGCCTATTGTTTCGCCGGCGGCCTGCGGGCGTCGATTTGGACCGACGCGGCTCAATCCATCGTCATGATCATCGCCATGGCTGTGCTCGTGGGTGTCGGCTGGAGCCACGTGGGCGGTCCCGGCGACCTCGTCGGCGCGCTGGAGGCCAAGGACGCTGTGCTGGTCGATCCGTCCAACGATCTCGCGTTTGGCACAGCGCTCTATATTCTCGGGTTTGCGTTCGGCGGCTTCGCGGCCATCGGTCAACCCCATATCGTCATCCGTAGCATGGCCATCGAGGCAGCTGAGGCGGTTCCCAAGGCACGCCTCATCTACTTCGTCTGGCTGGTGCCCTTCTCGTTCGCCTGCATCGCGACGGGGCTCTATGCCAACATCATGCTCCCGGAGCTGCTCGAGGGCGTGCCCAAGGAGCTGGTCGAAGCTACGGCCGAACAGGCTTTGCCGCAGATGGCGATGACCTACCTCCCGGAGGTGCTCATCGGGGTGACCCTGGCCGGGATTTTTGCGGCCACGATGTCTACCGCCGACAGTCAGCTGCTGGCGTGCTCGGCGGCGGTGACACAAGATCTGGTCCCCCGCTGGCGACACAGCGTCGTCGCCTCCAAGGTCGCCACGCTGGCGGTCGCGGCGCTGGCGCTCACTATCGCGCTGGCCGCCACCAAGGGGGTGTTCGACCTGGTGCTGCTGGCGTGGGCTGCCCTGGGCGCGAGCATCGGTCCGGTGCTCCTGGTGCGCGTCATGGGCGGGCCGCTGCCGGGTTGGCTGGGGGTGGTCATGATGCTCTCCGGGATCCTCACCGTGGTGGTCTGGGGCGAGTCGCCATGGGGGGCCGCGTTGTACAAGCAGCTCCCCGGCATGGCCGTGCCCCTGATCCTTTACGGCGGCTGGTGGCTCATCGCTGGCCGGAGGGCGCACGGAGGACCCCACTGGGGCACGCGCGCTGACGGATGATTGGACCCGATCGCGTGACCAGGTAGAGTTTGGCCGCTCTGTGATGCTGGTCCCAGGAGAACGTATGAACTCGCGCACCCTCGTCGTCATCTTTGCCGCGTTGCTGTCGGCCTGCGCATCCCGGGCGACCATCCTGCGTGCTGACGGCTCATCGGCCCGGGGCACCCTCGTCCATGCCGACGACGACATCGTCGTGCTGCGCAACGCGACGCTGATCGGCAATCGGAACGCCCCCGCGCCCTTCACGAATCTGCGAGGACGGGCGGTCTACAGCCGCCATGAGGCGGAGGTCGCCATCCCCCGGGACGACGTCGTGCGCCTGACCGCCATCAACCGACACGCGCGCACCGCTGGGATCGTGGGCAGCGTCCTCACAGGTGTGGGACTGATTGTGTTGGTCCCCAGCGCCCTGGCGCTTCAGAACTGTCAGGGTTCACAGTCGATGTTTCACTGTACCTTCGAGAGCGCTGGGACCGGCGTCGGCTCCATCATGCTCGTCGCTGGGTTGATTACCGGGATCACCGGATGGATCCTATACGGGGTCTCCTACCGCGACGAGAGCGGAGACGTCGTGCCGCTGGCTCCTTCGATCACGGATGCCATGTTGAGATTTTGAGCCTCCGTCAGCGTGGTTTTACCCGCAGCGCTGCATGCCATCGACCGGCGCCATTGCAGGCCGAACGTGCGATGCGAAGCGTCCTGAGAGAGCGGAGAGATGCACGTCGAGTTTTCGTTTTCTTTCAGAGTGCTGTTATATATCCGTCTTGAGC
>JAAZYN010000025.1 GCA_014239625.1 Myxococcales bacterium
GGGCTCGACGTACGTGGAGTACGACTTTGCCCGCCTCCGGTCCGTGCCACACCCGTCAGCACTACGCCTCCTTGGTTTCGCTCGAAGTTCCATGAAACATCCGGGTTACGACCTCGGGGCTGAGGGCCCGAGCGCGACCTTGGCGGGTGACGCCGTCACTGACCCAGGTGTCGTCTGCTGTCGGGACCGGAGACAGCCATCGCGCACGGACGTCGAGGGGTGGCTGCGCCAGCCGCCGCGAGCCTCGGGGTCTCGTGTTCAGCAGCGGCCGGTGGTGTCGGCCTCATGAAACGACAACCCCGCAGCGTCCATATGGACCTGCGGGATTGTCGTGGTGGCCAGACCCAGAGTCGAACTGGGGACACGCGGATTTTCAGTCCGCTGCTCTACCGACTGAGCTATCTGGCCGTAGCTGGCGGGATAGTAGCTGCGCCGAGGTTGGTGTCAACCACTTCGTCATAGGCCTACAATCCGAGGCTCTTGAGTGCCTCGACGTGTTCCCGCTGCTCGTCGGTCAACTCGTCGGGTAGGTCGATGATGATCGTGGCGTAGAGGTCTCCGGTCTTTCCTCCGAGCGCCGGGAAGCCTTGGCCCTTCAACCGGACCCTCTTGCCCGCTGTTGTTCCCGGGGCCAGCTTGAGGGTCTTCACGTCACCCGTCGGAGTCTCTACCTGGACCGTACCCCCAAGAATCAGTGTCGTCAGAGGTATGCTCAGATCAGTCACCAGGTCGATCCCGTCGAGCCGGAAACGCGGGTGGTCGGCGACTCTGATCTCGAGGAAGAGATCACCTCGGGGTCCTCGGAACCGCCCCGTCTGGCCATGCCCCTTGATTCGGAGTTTCTTGCCGGAGGTGATCCCCTTGGGGATCCGGACGTTGATCGTCTCGGGCCCACCGGGTCCCTGCAGCGTCAGAGAGCGTTCTCCACCCATCAAGGCTTCGTGAAACCCGATCGTCATCGGCGACGTTACGTTCTGCCCGCGTTGCGGTGGAGGTTGACGCCGACCGCCAGCGCCAAAGGGGTTGAATCCACCTCCGCCACCGCCCTGGAAGATCGTTCGGAAACCTCCGCCCAAGCCCAGGTCATCGAAGATCCGGCCAAAGTCGAAGTTGCTGAAGATATCTTCAGTGCTGAAACGTTGACCAAAGCCCTCTGCCCCGAACATGTCGTATTGTTTTCGTTTCTCTGGATCGGACAGGACGGCGTACGCCTCGTTGATCTCCTTGAACTTCTCTTCCGCGCCTTTGTCGTCAGCGTTGCGGTCGGGGTGGTACTTCAACGCCAGCTTTCGAAACGCTTTCTTGATCGCGTCCGCTGACGCTTTTCGCTCGACGCCGAGGGTCGCGTAGTAATCCTTACCGTTCATCGCACCCACCTTTGTCACCCAGAGGGCCCGCGTCAACCGTCGAGCGGGTGCCTGACCTTTGACTTTACACTCTGCGCCTCCCTGCGCTAGACCGCAGGCCTACCATGTCCGCTCCGCGAAACATTCTGAAGCTGGCTCTGCTCGTTATCGCGATCGCGGGATGCAGCGGTGAAGGCACCGCCGGTCTAGCGTGTCCCCGTTTGGCTCCGGGTGCTTTGGCGCTGGGAGTCGTCGGCGCCAGCCTTCACCCTCTGGACGGCGCCGCAGGAGCCACCGGCACGCTGGCTCCTGGTCACCTTGCGTTCCACGCGGTCTACGTCCCCGAGGGCGTGCTCATCACCGCCTCGGCGAACGTCCCCAACGAGCGCGTCGTGCTGATGGCCTACGGCCCGCGCGACCTCCAAGGAGGGGTGCCTGGCTGCAACGCACTCGCGCTGGCCGCCTCCGCGGGATCGAGCGTGTCCGTAGGTCTCGACGGTCGCGCCGAAGGGAAGGGCGGGGAGTACATCGTCGCCGTCGGCCTCTCCCCCGGTGATCTGGGGATCGACGATGCGGACGTCAGCTACGCCGTCAGCAGCGCTTGTACTGACGGCTGCTCCGACGCTCCGACGGGTTGTCCCACGCTGACGGAGCGCGGCTGTGCCGCGGTGCGCTGTGATGGCGAGCTCGCTCGAGATGACGACGGCTGCGTGACCTGCCAGTGCGACACTGGAGCGCTGTGCGATTCGGGATCAACCCCCGGGCCCTGGGGGACCTGCACGAGCCCTGGGTGTCGTTGCCCAGACCCTGTCGATGCAGCCGCCGAGGCGGTCTGCGGCGCCGACGGGCGCACCCACGCGAGCGCGTGCCACGCGCTGTGCGCGGGCGCGCACGTGCTAAAGGACGACAGCTGCGAGAGCGCGTGCCCCGGCGTGACCCAGTGCGAGGCCCCTTGCTTCGGCCGGCGGGCGGTAGACAGCTCGGGGTGTCCGACCTGCGACTGCGCGCCCTCCATACCCGCCGCGCCTGCTGACTGTGGCGCGTGCTCGCCAGCCTTCGAACCCGTCTGTGGAGCCGATGGCGTCACCTACCCCAGCCGATGTGAGGCACGCTGCGGTGGCGCAAAGGTGCTTTACGCGGCGGCCTGCGACCCGGCGTGCCTTACCCCACCCGGCAGCTGCAGCCTCGATTGCGACTGGGGGTTGCTGCTCGGCTCCAGCCCAGAGAGCTGCCTCGAGTGCGCCTGCGCATCACCTCCGCCCGCCTCCTGTGTGACCGGCGGCGAGCCTGTGTGCGTCGGGTTCGGTGCCTTCGAAGCGCCAAAGACGGTGGGGTCGTCGTGCCTCGCGCTGCACCTGGGTGCGACCGATGGCTCCTGGGGTAGCTGCGGTTCGGCCTGCACCATCGACGCCGATTGCCAAGCCAGCGCACCCACCCGCTGCGTCGTGGGCGGGGTCCTGCACGAGCGCTGCGTGCTGCAAGCCGGGGGGCAGCATTGTGCCTGCTCAGGATTGGTGGAGCCGGTCTGCGGGACCGACGGCGTCGACTATGACAACAGCTGCCTGGCGGCCTGCGCTGGAGCTGAGGTCGCGCTGGTGGGCGCGTGTTGTGAGTTGGAAGCGGCGGAGATATGTCCCGACGACGCCCTGGTGGCCGAGCTGGACCAGCGAGGATGCCCCACCGGGCAATGCGTCGCTCCGAGGGTCGCGGCCGATCTCTGTCGCGTCGATCCACCTCAACTCGACAGCTGCGGCCCCGACGGCGCACCCTTGGGCGCGACGAGCTGTCAGGCGCACGCGCTCGGGGAGCCAGCGGCGGTCCGCTGGTGCGACGTGGGAGCGGCTCCGTGAGCGGCAGAGGTCGTTCGGGCGTCGCCGTGATGGCGCCCCTGCTTGTGCTGGTGGCGGCCTGCAATGGATACGGTCAACTGGACGTGCCGGTCAGAGAGACCGGCGTGATGGTCGTGGAGAGTCAGGAGCTCTTTGCCGGGCGTTTAGGGACCGTTCAGGTGCGCATCGATCTTCCCGATGACGTCACCGGGCCCCTGTTTATCATTGGCTCTCCGAGTATCCTGAGCTCCAACGCCACCGACGTTAACTGGGCGCACGGACCCTGCGGCCACCCGGACGCGCCGGTCGAGCCGACGCCGTCGTGGAGCTTGAGGCTCTGCGTCGCCGTCGCGATGCAGAGCGGTGTGGGCCGTGACGCGCCCTTTACCGTCTTCGCTATTGTGGAGGATCGCGCCGGTCATCGCCGCTTTGACGTGACCGGCGAGGTGACGCCGTGAGGCGCTTGGTCGCCGTGGTGTTCATCTTCGGGGTCTTCGCCAGCGCGGGCTCACCAGCCTCTGCAGGGACCCCCAAGGCCGCGAGGTATCTCGACCAGGCGGCGTCTTGCCGCCGGGCCGGTAAATCCGAGTGCGTCCTCAAGCAGGCCGGTAAGGCGTTGGAGTGGCTGAAGACTCCTGCGGGGCAGAAGCTACCCAATCTCGGGCGCCTGACCCGAGAAGCTTTGATCTTGAACGCTGAGAGCCTGGCGCTGCTGGGTCGCGAGGGCACCGCGGCGGCGTTCGATCAGCTGATCGCCGAGGTCCCCGACTATCGCCCCCAGTCTCCGGAGGCGCCGGTCGCCGAGGCGTTCGATGCGGCGCGGCTCCGGCGCATAAAAGCTGCTCTTCCCGCGACCATCACCGCCGGTGAGCCGTCCCCTCCGCCCCGACCTGAGGTCGAGGAGCTGCTCTTTGACCCGGTCATCTACGCGCCCAAGCGACTCCTCGAGCTGGACCCCGCGACGGCCACCCGAAAATCGTTTCGATTGGCCCTGGGGGTGGGTGGGGCGATCATCGCGGGCGACAGCGCCGACGTCTTCGAGCATGGGCTCGCCGCCACGCTGGAGCTGGCGTTCAAACCCGACGACAGCTGGCGCGCCCAGCTGACGGTGAGCGTGTCGCTCCACGACGTGGTCGATGGTCTGCGGGCAGAGCCGGGCTTTGGTCGCGGTCTGACTACGGTGGCCATCACCATGGGGGCCGGATACGACCTCCAGCTCATCGAGGACTTCGAGATGATCTTCGCGCTGGCTGTTGGCGGAGGGTTCTTCGGCGCGAGGAGCGCCACTGACGAGGCAGGCTTGGTCGGGCAGGCCGTGGTGGGGCTGCGCTATTGGATCAGCGACGCCCTCGCCCTGAGGGCGGACGCCACGCCGGTGGTGTTCGTCCCGATCGACGGCGACGTCGGTCTGGCAGCCCACGTGAATGTCTTCGCGCGCGCGGAAGCCAAGTTCTGATGAGCCGGCGGTGCCACGCAGGATGGACGGTGGTCGAAGTCATCCTCCTCGTCGTCATCACCGCGGTCATCGCCATCGTCGCCATCCCCAAGGTGAGCGACAGGATGGATCGCTCCACCACCAGGGCGGCGATCGACAACATCGAACGAATGATTCGCGCTAGCGCGGTCTATGTCTCGACACCCCTTGTGGATGCCAACGGGCTGCCGCTCTCGTGCCAGTTTCCGAAGGCGGTCGCCGCGACGCCGGCCGACTCGTGCTGTGACCAGGGGGATGAATGCGCCGTCGCGCCCGACGCGTGGGATGTGCCGACGTGGCGAGCGCTCGAGTTCGCGATCACGGAGCCACATGTGTTCATCTACGCGTACGACTCTTCGGGGACGCTCGAGTCGGCTCAGTTTACCGCGCGCGCCCACGGAGATCTGGACTGCGACGGGAAGACCTCGACCTTCAAGCGGTCCGGTCAGGCCGTCGTGAATGGCAAACACCGGTGCGGGATCCGCCTGGCTCCGGCGTTCTCGATCACCGACCGGCTCGAATAGGCGGCTCACCCGGCCTGGGCTATAGCGTCTCCAGAAGGGCTCTGCCTTCGGTGTGGTCCGGCGCCTGACTCAGCAGCCTCTTCAGATATTGCTTGGCTTTGGGGGCATTGCCAATCCCTGCCGAGCACTTGGCGAGGTTGAGCAGGACCTCTTCCGTCAGCGCCGGGTTGCCCTTTTTGCCCGCCAGCATGATCAGGCTCTGATGGGTCTTGAGCGCTTTGGCCCAGTCTTGCTTTGCCATCAGCAAGCGTCCATAGCCTCGGAGGCTGTCGATGTCCGGCGTCGCTGCGGTCACCGACAACTTGTAGTACTGCAGCGCTTTCGCCGTGTCTCCCTGCTGCTCCAGTCGCGCCGCCAGCTCTCTCGCCTTGGCCGGCAGCTCTGCGGTGAGCTTCTTGCCCTCCAGATAGTTCACCAACCACTCCAGCCGGGCCACCACCTGCGGCCAGTCTTCGAGCTTGGTGAAGTGCGCGATCAGCAACTCCACCACTTCGCGGCGCTGGCGCCCGTCCTCCTGAGCCTTGTCGACCCATCGCAGGAAGTTGGCTTCATCGCCCAGCTCGCCGTGGAGTCGCGCGAGCGAAAGCGCGGTCTCGTAGCGTTCGCGAGGGTTGGTGGTGGCTTCGTACTGGCTGACGAGTACCGCTTTTAGACCCTCCGAGTCGCCGGCGTCCCGGAACAGATCCGACAGCAACGCGTTGAGCTCAGGATTCGACGCTTTCAACTGACGGGCTTGGCTCAGATAGGTGAGCGCCTTGTCCGGAGCGTTGAGCTTCTCTTTGTGCAGTCTTCCGACGTTGAGCAGGATGTCGAAGCGGGCGGGACCGGTGGTGGTGTTCAACAGGCGCTCCAGCAGGTTCACAGCGCGCTGTGGGTCGCCACGCCCGGCTTGAATCTGCGCCAGCACGACGCTGGCCTTCGGGTTGCCTGGCTCCTCGCTTCGGACCTGCTCGAGCAGCGACTCCGCCTTGACCATGTTCTTGAGGCGCACGGCGTACACTTCGGCGGCCAGCACGAAGAGGTTGCGCCGCTCCGCTGGTGCTTTCTGCACCGCCGCCTTCAGCTCGTAGAGCTCCGCGAGCCGGTCGTGTCGTTTGTTGCGGTGACAGATCCGGATCAACTGATCGAGGGCGAGCTGGTCACCCGTCTCGAAGGCTACGATCGTCTCGTACGACGCGATCGCCTGGTCCAAGTCGTCCAGTTGGTCCTCGGCGAGGCGCGCCATCTCCATGTAGGTCGCCACAGACTCCTGGCCGCCCGGGGGCAACGACTTGGCCCGCTTGGCCAACACATCGAACAGCTCGGCGAACCGCGCTTGATCGCGGTAGTGGCGCTCGAGGTGCTCCACCGCCTCGCTCAGCGATGGGTCCAGATCCAGAGCCTCGGCGTACGCCTGGATCGCAGCGTCCACATCTTTGAGGGCGTTCTCGCGCAGGTGGCCAAGGCGCAGCATCAGCGACGCTTCGCGTGCGGAATCCATGGCCCCATCGGCCTGGGTGATCAGCAGCTGTTCGAGCTCCGACCAACGCCGCTGTTGCTCATACAGCGGTATCAGCCGCTCCGCCGATACGTGATCGTAGGGGTCGATCTCGAGGCTCTGCTCGGACGCGCGAATCATGAGCGCTTGGTCGCGGTCCGACGTGGCCGCTTCATACACGTCGCGCCACAGGCGCAGCCGGATCTTGCCGTCGTCGATGTTCGTCATCGCCGCCTCCGCGAGCTCGACGACGGCGGCTGTGTGCCCCAGCTTTCGCTGCAGGCGGGTGTATGTCGTGACCACCCCGGGATGCTCCGGGGCCATGTTGTATGCGGTCGCCATGATCTTCGCCGCCTTGTCGACGTGGCCCAGCCGGACCTCGACGATCTGAGCCAGCTGCAGGAAGAGCCCGCGCTTGCGATCGACGTCAGACTCGCGAGACAGAACCAGCTGCAAGACCTGGGTGTATTCTCTCCACGCTCCCAGGGCGGCGGTGGCGCGCCCCAGCTTGGCCAGGATGTCGTTTGCTCCGCTGTCGTCGTCCAGCGCACGCGCGTAGGCGGCGAATGCTTTCTGTGGGGACTCCAGGTCGGTCAAGTAGACGTCGCCCATGGCCTCCAGCACACGCGCGCGTTGCTCCAGGTCTTCGGTGGTCCTCGCCTTCGCGGCGAGGACGGTGACCAGCTCTGGCCACTCTTCGCTCGCCCGCAGCCGCGGCTCCAAGACGCCGGCGGCCTTGCTGGCAGCCTCGACGTCGCCGAGGGCATTCATCAGCAGCTGACGGGCCTCGACGTTGGTCGCGTCCAGCTCGAGTACCTGCTCCAGCAGCGGGATCACGCCCACCAGCCCTTCGTGCTCGACGAGGACGTACGTCATGTCCAACAACGCTTGCGATCGCTCGTCTTCGGGAAGGTCTCCCAAGCGCTCATCGAGCAGGCCACGGAGCTTGTCGGACCGCCCAGCGGTGCGATACAGCCCCTCGAGCTCGGCCGTCACCGCGGGATCTTTGTCGGTCAGCTCGCGCAGGCGCTCGAAGGTGTCGATGGCGCGGTTCAGATCGTTGAGCCCGTCGCGCTGCATGCGGCCCAACCAGCGTACATACAAGGCCTTCTTGGACTCGTCTACGGCGTCGGCGATGTCCGCCGCCACCTCGGTGACCTCGCTCCAAAGACCAGAGCGCTTGGCCGCGAGCTCCATCTGTTTGCGCAGCTGCCCCGCGCGGACCTCATCGTCCAGCAGCGACCGTAGCGCCTCGGCAAGGGTGCCGACGGCCTCCACGCTCGCCCCCAGCTTCGCCTCCTGGATCTGCGAGGTGCGCACCGCCAGCTTGACCCTCTCCAGCGGGTGCTTCGTGGTCTCCGCTTGCACCCGCAGCGCCTCGGTGAGCCCTTTCCAGTCCTTGCGTGCTGCGAGCCGAGGCTCCAACAGCGCCGCCGCCTTTCCTTTCTGTCCGTCGTGGTCCAGCAAGCCTTGCAGGGCGGCGATCAGGCTCTCTGTGCCTTGGGCCAGGCTGTCCAGGCTGTTGGCCTTCTGGGCCAGCTCGAGGGCTTCGGCAGGGCGGCTCAACTTGGTCGCCAGGACCTCCGCGCGCTTGCTGAGGATCTGCACTCGCTCTGAGGAGTTGGCGGCCAACGAGGTGCGCTTGGCGAGCACGACCTCCAGCTTTGGCCAGTCCTCTCGCTTCTCCTCGATGCGCGTCAGCGACGTCAGCGCGAAGCGATGGTTGGGGTTCAGCGCGAGCATCGCGTTGCAGGCCTCTGACGCGATGTCGAGGCTCTGCAGCCGCATCTCGTGGACCTGCGCCTTTTTGGCCAACAGGGTCAGCTGTACGGTCATCTCCGGATCTGCCGCCAACCCCGCGTCGTAGAGCCGGGCGAGGCCTTCGAAGTTGCCGGCCTTGCCGTACAGCGACTCCAGGCGCCGAGCGATGTCCGGATCCTGGGCGGCGCTTGGCATGGCGGCGTCGAACGCTGCCATGGCGCCGTCGGTGTCTCCCAAGACGTCGAGGCGCAGGACGCCCAAACGCTTGCCGACGTCGATGCGGTCCTTGCCTTCGACGTGGTCGAGCAGCATCCCCAAGGTGCGCGCCTCGTCGGCGTCCCGATCAGCCTCTCGGTAGCTCTCCGAAAGCATCCGCAGCGTGGCGATGTCATCGCTGTGCGTCGCGGCGTAAAGCTCCAGGTAGGGGACTGCGTCGACGCGGCGGCCCAGCCCATGGAACAAGAGGCTGCCGACCTTGAGCGCATATCGCTCTGTCTGCCCTGCAGGCGCGTCCGGCGCGCTGCCCGCCTGCTGACAGGCCAACAGTACGGCGAGCAGGCGTCCCTGCAGCCCCTGCCGCTCCGCCAGGCCCTCAAGCTCGGCGGCAAGGGCTTCGTCCATCGGTGCCAGCGGGAGCGCCTCAGCCAGGACCTTGAAGGCGTCCGCCTCTCGTCCGGCCTGGATCTGGAGCCCTCCGAGCTGACGGAGCAACGTGAGCCGGGCGCCCGGCTCTTCGGCGCCACGGAGTTTGACCCGCACCGCGGCAGCCTGCTGTGCCGGGGTCATGGTCTCGCCCAGCTGCTCCAGCCCGCGGTGGAGCGCCGCAGCGGCCTGCTTGGAGTTCTCCGACCAGACCGCCGGAAGGGACCCGCCATCGGCTTCCAGCGCGTCCGCGCGATCCAGCACCTCCACCAGTCCGTCGAGAGCGAATGCGTTGCCGGGGTCCGCCTTGAGCACGTCCTCCAGCTCGCTCACGGCGTCGCCCACCGTCTCATCGGCTTCTAGAAGGGACAGCGCCAGCCGCACTTGAATCGCGCGGGCCTGCTCGTCGGACTGCACCTTCTCGCGCCAGTCACGATAGTGCGCCTGCAGCTCTGCATGCCGCCCGGTGTCCTTGAGAATGCGCGCCAGCTCTTTGTATATCTCGTCGTTGAGGCCAAGCGCCGCGGCTTTCCTCAAGGCGCTGATAGCCTCGTCGGGGCGACCCAGACGCCCGCGCAGGATCCGGGCCTGCCCCTGATAGGCGGCCACCTTGTCGGCCAGGTCGAGATGAGTCTCAGCGGAGGCGCCCAGATGCGCAGCCAGCTCTTCCCAACGCTGGGCGGTCGTCAGCAGGTCGGTCAGGGCGTCGCGGCTCTTCTCCGTATGCGGGTCTCGCGCCAGCGCACTCCGATGGGCCGCGATCGCGCGCTCGGGGTCGTCGCCCTTGTCCGCCCACAGCCCGCCCAGGCGCGACGCGAAGGCCGCGTCTCCGGCGCCGCTGGAGACCACGGACTCGTAGAACTTGAGCAGATCGGTCCAGTTGTTGGTCTCTGCCGCGAGCGCTTCGAGTCGGTCGCTGTGCCGCGGCATCTCGGCCGCGCGATCAGCCTCCAGGAGCAGCCTCACCAAGGTCTTGATGCTGCCGTAGGATGACGCCGGTCGGTCGAGCTTGCTCTTCTCCACGGTCGCTTTGCGCGACAGCGCGTTGACCTTGAGGTCGAGCGACGCGGTCTTTGTCCCGGATGGCAACCCGGTTGAGTTCCTTCTTCTCCAGCGCCCAACATGGCTCGATGGGATTGAGGTCCGGCGAGTAAGGCGGCAGGAACTTGAGCGATGCTCCCCGCGCTTCCACGAGTTCCCGAACGCGGGGGGCGTGGTGCGGCTTCAAGTTGTCGAGCACGACGATCTGGCCAGGCTTCAGGCGCGGAGCAAGCCTTCGGCGAACCCACTCGATGAATCGAACCTTGTTCATCGCCTGCCACGAGGTGGTGAAGGTCAGCCATCCATTGACGGTGACCGCACCGACCATCGTGAGGCTGTACCAGTGTCCGCATGGATGACGGGCGACGGCGACTTCGCCCTTCTTCACCCAACGGTGCGACCGCGACATTCGCGTGTTCGCGGCGGCCTCGTCGATGAAGACCAACTGCTCGACGTCGACGGTCTTCATCCACTCGATGAAGTCCGCGCGCTTTGCCGCCACGACGGGACGGTCTTGCTCCGCGGGGCGGGGGACTTTTTTTTGAAGACGAAGCCTTCCCGGCGAAGCGCCCGGTACACGCTCGACTCGTGAACCCTGTGGGCCCGCGATACCCGCTTGTTGTAAAGGGCCGTGAGCTCCCGCCGTGTTCCGTCTGGGAGGTCAGCCATCACACCCGCCAGGACCTCCAAGTCGACACGAGGAGGGGTTCCCCCGCCACGTGGGCGCGGGGCGAGGCCCCCGGTGTCTCGGCGGAGGCGAACCCATTCCACAACCGTCGTGCGGCCCACATCAAACGTTGCGGCGACCTCATCCAGGGTCCAACCCTCGTCGTAGGCCGCCATGACACGCTCTCGAAGTTCTCTCGCATAGGACTTTGGCATGCATGGAGAGGATCACATTGGCAGATCGGACTCAAGCGAACTCTGGGAGTAGGCGGCGCGCACCGATGGAAAGCAGTCCAGCCCCATGACGGAAGGGCTGCAAAACCTAGGCTCCGCTCAATTTTTTTGGGGTGTGATGTCAGGTCTGCTCGGCTGGCCGCGTAGACCTCCGTAACCATGCAAATCGTGTCCCCCAAGGACCCACTCAAGGAGCGTGACTCATGTTATCCACTCAATACCGCATCCCTAGAATGCTGTTAGGCTGCCTCTTGTGGGGCGGTCTCACCCTCACGAGCGGCCTCATAGGCTGCGGCGGCGGAGGGGCGACCTCCGCCAGCCATGACCCGACCCGACCTACGGCGACGGTCCAACTCGCGTTGCTTGGATCCGACGAGGGCGCAGACGCTTTCAGCCTGCAGGTCACCGACACGGAGACAGGCATCACGGTCTTCGACGATTACCTGGCGACGGAGACGGTAAGTCTGACCGGCCACTCGTCCGACGAGGTCAGCGTCCAGCTCATCCTGAACACGGATCGTCTGTACCGCTTCGACGTGGCGGCCTACGACATCGAGAATGGTCTCATTGGCCAGGCCACCAAGGAGGTCTTCTTGCCGGCCGGTAGCTCCTTCTTCGACATCGAGATCGTGCTCCCCATCGCGCAGCCTCACGGGGTGGCGCCGGTGATCACCAGCATCTCCCTCAATGACCCCGCATCCTTTGATTCAATACTCATCGAGCCGGCCAACCCCGAGCCGGGACAACCCTTCACCTTTACGGCGATAGGCGAAGACTGGGAGGGGGAGGGATTCGATATCGACTGGACCCTTCCCCAGGCCCTGGGCGGCGACATCCTCTTTGGCCAGTCGGTGATTGCCGGCAACATGCCCATGGAGCCAGGGCTGCACACCTTCATCGCCGATGTCGTGGACCCCTACGGCCAGGGCACCAGCGTCGAGATCGACTTCGACTTCGAGATGAACACCCTGTCCACCACCAAGTGGACCATCCTCGCGAAGTACGACCTGGACGGCAGCGGGGGCAAGAACAGTGAGATGATCATCAAGACCCGCATGGTGGCTGGCGCCACCGTGACCAAGGTCTACATCGACAAAAACAACAACGGGAAGCTGGACTCTGACGACTACAACGGGACCTTCCAGGGAGCACCGACCAGCTACAGCCAAAACGGCACGACCGGAACGGTCACGGTGGGCGGCACCACGGTCACAGCGACAGCGTCCACCGTGGGCGGCCCCGTCGGGGTCACTCAGAGCTAGCCCGCATTTCTCACCAGACTTCGGCTGCAACCTTCGGATGGCCAGGCGCTACGAGCGCGTGCTCCCTCCGCCGACCTGCGACGTACGGCCAGTACCACGACCGGTGGTTTCCTGACGCTGCTGTACGGCGCCGGCCTGGCGTTGGCCGCGTTCACGCCTCGAAAGCGGGCGCTGCACGACATGGTGGTCCGGACCGTGGTCGTCTACCGGATGCAGTAGTCACGGTCCCGGCTCCGGCAGGCCAAACGCGCGAACCAGGTCCTTGCTGACCGCACGACCGAACCGTTCGGGGGCGTCGAGGACCGGGAACCAGACCTCCTGCCCGACCGCGATCGGCTCCCCGACGACCCTCGGCGACTTCAATAACACGACCTGGTCGGCGCCGCGCTGCAGCGGGTCATCCGGGATGGTCTCGAGGACGAGCGTGTTGGCCACCGCCACCAGGCGCTTGGACGGATCCCAGGGGCAGGTCATGTTCACCGTCACGGCCGGCGAGCTTTGGGGAATCGGCCGCCATTCGGTGTCGTCGGTACGTCGAACGGCTCGGGCCGGCGGACCCATGAACGCGGCCACTTCCGCGATCATGGTCCCGGGTGCGACCTCCCGGAGCAGAAGCGGGCCGAAGAGACCGTCGTGCGCATGGCTCGGAAGGCCCGTGTTCCAGGGCGCGAGGACGCCCCCGCCCGCCGGGGCCCGGAAGACCGAAAACGGATTGGCGGTCACGAAGAGGGCGCCGTCGGACCTGTGCACAGCCCCTTTCAGCCCGACGAAGCGGACGTCGGGGGAAGCCTCGTATCTCCAGATGGTTTGCCAGGCGCCGCCCGGGACCAGTCGCCGAATCGTTCGCTGAGTGATGGCGTGGAGCCTATCCCCATGGGCGAACAGCGAGGTCGCCCCCTGCTGCCCGATGGGCGGAATCGGTGGCAGAACCTTCCAGCTGGCGCCCCGATCGTCGCTCGCATGAATCGCGTCGGTACCCGCTGCGAGCACGAACCAGGTGGTCGTCGTGGCAGCGACGTCCCGGGCCACCACGTCCGGAAGCGATACTCCCTGCCAGGTCGACGGGTCGCCGTCGCGGGCGTAGGCGAACTGCTGGAAGTGTTCTCGCGGGTCGGTCGCCGCGCGCATCAACGCCAGCACCTCTCCTGCGACGCGCCCTTGTCGAAACCTTGTGAGGGAGGCGCGTCCGAGTTCGGGGACGTGCGGAAGCACCGGCGTCTTCGGCGCCCACTTCGGGGCCGGTGGCAGCGACAGCGTGCGCATCCCTCCCGCACCGAGCGCGCGGGCGAACCGTTCGGGGCGATCGACGACCGGAAGCCAGACCTCGTCGCCTCGGGTGAACAGCTGCAGGACGAGCAGCTTCGAAAGCACGACCTCCCCTTTGGGATGCGTCATCGGGATGCGATCGCCATCGACGGGTTCGCGCCGTACCTCGAGAGAATCCGCAGCGACCTGGCACGCTCGACTCCACGGACATGGAACGACGCTGACGGCCGCAGGGAACGGAACTTCCCCCGCATCGACCCAATCTCGGTCGTTCTTGCGACGCATCAGGTACCAATCCGCACTTTCATCGAGGAGTGTTCCATTCGAAAGTCGGACGAACGCGCCGATGTGCTCGCCGAACAGCTCGAGTTCACCGCCACCAGCAGGGCCGATGAAGACTCCGATGCTGCTGTGGAACAGTCGTCGGCTCTCCTCGGGATGCTCGAAGAACTTCTCCAGTGTGACCTGGCGGCCGGGTGTTCGGGACACCCACCACCGTTGCTTCCAGACCCCCGAGGCGGCGTCGAGGCGCAAAACCTGCTGAGGCAACACGACGTGGAGGGCACGCTCGAGCACGAACAGGCTGCGAATGCTGGTGATGTCCGCGACCTGGAGCTTGCGCCACACGGCCTTCGACCCGCCACGCCGTTCGAAGAGGGCCTCGTCGGTCAGGACGAAGAGCGCCTCGGGAGTGGCGCGCGCGTCGTGAAACCATCCAACACCGTCGGGTAGGCGCTGGTCGACGAACCCCTTCCCGTCGAAGACGAGGAGTCGGCGAAAACCAGGCTCGGTGTACGCCGCCGCACGAACGAGCGCGATGGTGCGACCGGTCTCGGAGCCGTGACGAAACACGCTGCTGACGTTCTTCAGCGCCTCCTGATAGAGCGCCGCGCCGCTCTGGCTGGAGGAGCCGGAGGGCGACGCGGGTGGGGGCTCGTTCCGCTCGCACGTCGAGCACGACGCCGTCGACAGCGCCAGTACGATGCAGGTCCAAACAGTCCAGCCCGACGTTCCGAGCATGAGCCTCCGGGGGTCGTTGGAGAGAGAAGGCCGC
>JAAZYN010000260.1 GCA_014239625.1 Myxococcales bacterium
CGGCTCCGGTCCGCGCCACGCTCGTATCACCTACCCCGCCTCGGTTTCGCTCGAAGTCTGGTGAGAAATGCGGGCTAGTCGGGGGTACAGCCGTCGCCGCCGCATACGTCGATGACCTCACCCGTCCTGAAGAAGTGCATCATCTGGTCGTTGTGCCACTGCAGCTTGCGCGGCTTGCCGTGAGGATCACCGAGCTCATCCTTGGGCGGCACAGCCCCAGGCGCCGGCCAAGGGTTACCGAACGAGTAGTTCACCAACGCCGACCCCACGTGCGGGTATGGCGTAGGCTCCACGAGCGGGACGTGCTTGCCATAATCTGGCATGAGCGCCACACCCACGTCGCTGCGCGTCGCGACCTCATTGGACACCAAAGCCACCTGATAGTCCCCCGTCGCCGACGCCAGGAGCACGCTGTGGCTGGGTGTCTCCGGGAAGGGATCGACGCTCAGATGTCGATAATACCCCGCAGAGTCCGCAGAGTCCCACAGACCCTGAATCACCGAGAGCAAGAGCGCCCGGTCGAGGGCGCTGGGGTAGGTGAGCGACAACCCCAGCAGGAACGGATCGAAGTCCACCGAGCGCAGCAACAACAAGCTGTAGTTGTTGCCCGGCACACCTAGATGCCCACGGGTCATGTCCTGGCTCAGGGCCATGATCGACGCACCGTAGATGCCGCCCTGGGAGATCCCACTGTAGTAGAGATGGTCCGGGTCGATGACCAGGCCGCGGGCCATGATCTCGGGCACATCGTCGAAGTAATCGCGCATGCCGCGCATGAGCACCAGGTGCTCCACGAGAGCCTGCGTGACTCGCTCCGACAGGGCGTGAAAGTGGCTCAGGTTGTAGATCATCGTGCTGATCTTCCCGACGTCATCCGACGACATGCCGATCATGTTCGCGCCCACGACGATAAGATTTTCCGAGTTGGCGAGGGCGTCGTAGAAGCCGGCCCTGATCTGGCGGTGGGTGCCATTGAGCCCATGACCGTGCATCAGGACGCCGTGAGGCGTCCCGTCCAGCGCGGACCAGGGGACGCGGACTCGAAACTCAGCCTGGCGGGTGCCCGTCTGCTCGACCTCTTCGTCCGCGTCTCGCTGAAAGACCGACCAGACCACGTGCTGGAACGCATAGTCCCGTTGAAAGTCGGCTACCTCGAAGGTCCCCTGGACCTCGAAGGCGATGTGCTCGCCCTCCTCGTCGGAGATGCTGTCGATGCTAAAAGGCACGCCATTGACGTCCACATGGGCGAAGGCGCCCTGACGAACCTTCAGCGCGTCGCCGTGAATCGACGTACAGCTCGCAGTGACGAAGTCCCACGCCAACACGAGCTCTGAGCGAGCGATCCCCTGCTGCTCCAAGAGCTCGAAGAGGGCGTCGAATGCCGGCTGGCGGCTGGCGACGTTGGTGCCCGCGGAGGTGCCGTCTCGCAAGGCCGCGAAGGCCTCGCTCGGCGCGATGGGCGCGCCGTCGCGAGCGACGATGTTACGGATGGCGACGATGTATCTGCGCCCCTCGGACAACAGGGTCGCCGGGCGCAAAAAGAGCGCCCGCCGTTCTTCGTCTTCCTCCCTTACGTCGACTTCGCCCCACAACGGCAGACGCTTCATCGCCGCCCCCTCCCCGCCGACCTCGAACAGCAGCAGCGGCGAGCCGTCGCCCAGGGACTCGGCGACCGCCTCCTCATCGGGCACGCTCGCCGGGTCCAGCGTGGGAAAGTGGACCACGAAGGCCCCGCCGACGCTAAACCCGTCCATCAAGCCGAGGCGCGCCGGGTTCACATGGATGCCATCGCGGTTCGCGGGCAGCGTGGTTGGCTGAAGGTTCACCCGGTACCCGGTGCTCTTGGACGGGTCCGGCGTCAGGAAATGCGAGTTGGGCCAGGGCAAGGCGCACACCGAGGGTACGAGCGGGTCGCAGGTGATCTCGGCGGGCACCGCGATCTCCGGGGCGACGTCGGCGGCGTCGCTGGAGGATGGGGCGTCGACGGCCTCGGCGTCGACCCGCGGCGCTACCGGAGCGTTGGGGCACGCGGTCAACATGACGGGGACCAGGATCAACGCCAGGAGGGGTCGGGACATGAGGCGCTCTCGAGACAGCGGGACGGAGGTCGGGAGACTATATACAGGATCCTGAGAACGCGCCCAGTGCGACCGGGGGCGGCTCCTTCAGCCCATCCGCCCGCCGTGTGCCAGCATGACACGCGCATCGCGTGAAGCTGGCCACGGCCGCTCCCCCCGGGCCTCCTCGAGCAAGAACATGCTCCGAGCTACCGCAGAGCCGCCGCCACCCAACGCTGTGAGCGACCATGCCACCACCTACCGGCAGCGTTGTCTGGGGACCTTGCCCACGAGCTTGACGCGAACGCGCTTCATCGCGGGGTTGTCCGGTGAGTTGAGGACCGGCCGAAGCCTGCGCAGCGCTCCGCCCACCTGCTCTCTGACCGGTGGCTGGGTGTGGAAGATTTGGACCTCGGCGCCTCCCCGCTCGAGGGCCTGGCCCCAATCATCTCCGCCCGATGCCAGGAAGCTGCTGGTCACGACCTTGTAGGTCTTGGCGGGATCCACAGGGGCCCCAGCGACAGTGACGACCACCACGCGGTCGCGGTCGTTGGCGTCGATCTTTCCATCACCCGAGCGGTCGACGGTCGGGCAATGGTCTTTGCTCTGATCATAGGTCACCGACATCCCCGCGACCTGGATGACGCCGTGAGCGCCAGAGGTGCCCAAGCGCACGAGCTCCAACAGGGTCTTGCCGTCAACGTCCAGATACGCCACCGCGTTTCCGAACGGGAGGGCGTCGTAGAGGCGCCCATAGGTCAACTCGCCCTTTGGGAACGCTCTGCGAAGTCCGCCGCTGTTGACGATACAGAGGTCCCGATCGGGGTGGAGCGCCTTGAGCGTGTCGCACACAAATGACCCCATCGGGGACTGGACGAGGCGACTACGCGTCATGGTGTCCACCACTCGAGCTCCGAGCTTCTCACCGCGGATCTTGGCCACGTCGACCTCCATGGGGGCCAGGATGCGGTACACGAAGCCGGTGGTCTTGCTCGCCTTCGCGGTATCGTCGGCGACGATGGGCACGTGCGCCCCGATGGCCAGGACCGGTTGCCCCTCGTCGTTCGGCCGCACGTCGAGCACGCCCAGGGCCCTGGCGTGTTGCCCCGCCTGGATGACCGCGACCCCGTTGACCCAATGAGCCACGCGCCGGTGGGTGTGGCCACCAAAGATGGCCTGAATCAGCCCTTTGGGCACCTCCCGCGCGATCTTGAAGGCCGGTGACTCGCTCACGCAGGACCCTAGATCCTTGGGATCCTTAAACCGGCGGCACTGACCTCCAATGTGCGCTACGACGATCACCATGTCGACCTTGTCGATGACTTTGAGTCGTCTGGCTTCATCAGCTATCGCGGGGATCGGGTCGTCGAAGATGAGCTGCCGGCCGACGTACGGGAAGGTGATGCTCGGGGTCTCCTCGGTGATCGCGCCGACGACGCCTATCTTCCAGCCGCCGCGATGGACCACCACGGATGCTCTCAGGTTCATCCATGACGGCCGCTGCTTGGTCTGACGATCCCGCAGATTGCACGCCAGCACCGGGAAGGCCGCCTCCTCGATGCGCTGGACCAATGCGCCGAAGGCTGCGCGGCCCTCGCCCGCGCGCTCGTGGCCGGGCGGTCCATAATCAAACTCGTGGTTGCCGAGGGCCACCGCATCATACTTCAGCGCATTGAACAGCCGGACGCCCGCCGCGCCCTCAGTGCGGTCTGAAAGCAGCGTGCCGCTCCACATGTCGCCGGAGTCGACCAGCATCACGGCGGCGTCGGGTTTGGAACGCGCGGCGTCGACGATGGCCGCCAGGGCACGCATACCGCCGGGCCTCGGTGTGCCGTCCTGGTGGGCGCCGGGATCACTGAAGAACCCGTGCACGTCGGTGGTCTGCAGGATACGCAACGTCTTCTTGGACGACGTCGCGCAGGCTCCGGTGGCGAGGAGAAACGAGCCGGCGAAGGCGAGGATGATGACGGACTTGGGCTTGCACATACGCCCTCGGTGAGTACCATGCGCGCCACGTCATCTCCATAGGAGCGGTGCAATCGTGTTCGATCCGGAAAAAGAGCGAGGTCAAGCGCTTGGCGAACGTCTCGCGGTGCTCAGGGGGCATCTTTGACGTCCAGGGCAAAAACGCCAGGCTGAGCGAGCTCGAAGGTGTGCTCAGCGCCCCCGATCTGTGGGACGACAACGACCGCGCGCAGGCGCTCCTCAAGGAGCGGGGAGACATCGCGGCGGTGTTGGAGAAGCTGGCGTCGATCAACGCCAGCATCGAGGACGCCAGAGAGCTGATCGAGATCTGCGAGCTGGAGGGCGATCCTTTGGCCGGCGACGACATCAGAGCGTCTCTGGCCGCAGCCGAGGGAAGCCTGGACAAGATGGAGTTCGGACGGATGCTCGGCGGCGAGCATGACGGCGACGACGCGATCTTGACGGTCAATCCGGGCGCCGGGGGCACCGACAGTCAGGACTGGGCCGAGATGCTGCTGCGCATGTACATCCGGTTCTGCGAGCGCATGGGGTGGAAGGTCCGCACCCTGGATCGGCAACACGCGGATGAGGCCGGGATCAAGTCGGCGACGCTGTCGGTCAAGGGCGACTATGCCTACGGGATGCTCAAGAGCGAGCGCGGGGTCCACCGGCTCGTCCGGATCTCCCCCTTCGACGCGAGCGCTCGCCGCCACACCGCCTTCGCGGCGTGTGATGTGTACCCGGACCTGCCCGACGACATCGAGATCGACATCGACGAGAGCGAGCTCCGGATCGCCACCTACCGGGCCTCGGGAGCTGGAGGCCAGCACGTCAACAAGACCGACAGCGCCATTCGTATCACGCACATTCCCAGCGGGACGGTGGTTCAATGCCAAGCCGAACGCAGTCAGCATAAAAACAAAGCCAAAGCGATGAAGATGCTCAAGGGCAAGCTCATCGAGCTGGAGATGGCTGAGCGCGAGGCCAAACAACAAGCGCTGGCAGCGACCAAGCAGGACATCGCCTTTGGTAGCCAGGTGCGGAACTACGTGATGCACCCGTACCGGATGGTCAAAGACACGCGCACCGCCCACGAGACGAGCAACCTGGATGGGGTCCTGGACGGCGACCTCGAGGGCTTCGTGAAAGCCTACTTGATCGCCAACCCGTCGAGCTGACCCACGCGTTCGACGGGCGTCCGCACCAGCCCGGGTGTGTCATGTCCCCACGGCTACCTGCCGCCGGCCCGTGCCGCGCGCGTGTCAGCACCGCGCCGCCTTGGGCTCGTTCGACGGGCCGAGAGGCATCCGGGCCCTATCCGGGAGTCGGCGTACGTTGGCAGATCACGCGAGCGGTTCGCTCACGCACGCGCACGGCGCAGGGACAAACGACCGTTGGCGGCCATTCGAGACCGCGCAACGTAGCGTCTGCACGAACCAGCCGACCAGGTCGTCAACGTCAGTGGGTTTGAGAACACCGGGTCTCCGTCCGCATCGACGCCCGAGCGCTGCTCGGCGTCTCCTCGAGATCCGGCGTGGGCGTGCCGAACTGGACACCGAGGGGGCGCGCCGGCTCGACACGGCTCGTCCAGATCGGAGCGTCGGTCGCCGCCTTGCCTGGCGAGGAGCCAACCCGCCGCCAGATGGTGACCACGAACTTTCCTTTCGGGGCAACAGCCCGCATTATTCACGGCATTCTGAGCGAACCAAGGAGGCGCAGTGCTGACGCGCGTGGCACGGACCGGAGGCTGGCGACGTCGGTCTCGACGACCGCCGAGTCGGTCGGAGGGGGGGCGCGCATATCCGCGCTGCGGATCCGCCAGATGCAGCCAAGGGGGCGTGAAGCATGCCGGCTAGCCCGCATTTCTCACCAGACTTCGGCTGCAACCTTCGGATGGGCAGGCGC
>JAAZYN010000261.1 GCA_014239625.1 Myxococcales bacterium
TCAGCGCTGCGGATCCGCCGGTTGCAGCCGAAGGGCCATGAATGTTCCGGGCTAACCACCCACACATTTCAATCGTTTCCCTACCTAAGGAGCCTCACCGTGAATGCCAACCGATGTGTCCTGATGATGACCCCGTGCGTATTGATCGCAGCGTTGTCCTGTGCCGATGAGGTCGACGAGAGGTCGACCCACGCCGCCCCCCAGGTCGGCAAGAAGAGCGCTGGCTCAGCGGTGGACGCGGAGGTGACCCTGGCGGATTTTCCCGACGCTCTCACGGTACACCTCAACGCCACTGTCGACGTGACCGATCCGACGAAGACCTACACCTCCCAGGTCAGCGAGCTCATCGCCATCGACCAGGTGTCCACCCACGTCAACGCGGTGGGTGTGGAGGTCGTTGGCCGCGGCGAGCTGCTGCGCGTCGCCCATCGCGCCAGGGTGGAGGCCCTCGAGCGCGCCGCTCTCCATTGCGACGCTCCGCAGCCCAAATCGGGCAGCGTCATGCTCTACACCGTGGGACAGCCCTTCATCGCCAACGCTCAGATGCAGGTGACCGTCGAAGCCCTGGTGGCCTGCCACGTCCCGGGTTCGATGTCCCCTGCGCCCTGCTATCAACAGGACTACAGCTGGGGAATAGACAAGTACACGAACGCGCTGCTGCCGCCTCCAACAGGGTTGTTGTTGGACCTGTATCACGCCTTGAACGCCCCCCAGTGTCACAAAGGCGAACTGTCCACCTGCCCGGACCCGAGCCACAGCCCGAACGCGAGCGCGCCTCAGACCATGGTCCTGCAGGAGGAGCTGCTCATTAGGTACTGGCAGAGCCCGTACGCGCCGCCGGGGGTCTCCCAGACGTACACCGTCGCCGATCAAGCGACGTTGGTGAACGCCGTGGTGGCACAGAGCGTCCTCTTCGCCCCGATGTGTCCGTGTCAGACCGAGCGGGCGAAGGTCGGGCGCTTTCACGTCAGCGCGGACCAGGGGGCCTCCGCCTTGTTCTTTTGGCATACGCTCACGTTCCGTGCCAATTACTACTGCTGTGGCGGCTGCAACTGATAGCCGCGGCGCGCCACCCTCCGTCTGCTATCGCAGCCACATCCTGGCGTCTCCGCCGGTCGTCTGCCAGTGCGAGATCTCGCGCACCGTGAGCCACTCGCACGCGCCGGCGTGACCGTTGCCACACCCTGCCCGGGCGCTGGCGATGGCGCGGGGGACGTTGGCCGGCAGGCCGTCGGTGCCTTGGGACATGATGTTGGCGGCGTTCACGCAATATCCCGAGACGTCGAGGCTCTTGGCGCAGGCCACCGCGAACATGTCTCGGGCGAGACGCCCCGCGCCGGAATCTCGATAGTGAACGGCGAGCACTCCGCAGGCCTGGTGGGCCCCCTTGCCGGCGTCGCAGGTGGCTGCGAGCAGCTCAACCCCGGCTTTGGTCAGGGTCTTGTCGGGAGCCCGCATGCGGGCTCCCACGGCGGCGCAGGCAGGTCCTCGGCCGAGTCTGCAGGCTCTCTGCTGCAGCTCCGCGTACCTGGTGGGCTGCTTGGCGACGCCGCTGCCCACCAGGTACATCCTGGCCAGCGCCTCGCACGCGGCGCCATCGCCCTTGTCGCACTTGGCCCCCCGTCCGGCCACCAGGGCCTTCAGCAGGGCGATGCGGTTGGCGTCGTCGGCGGGGAGTCGGGCGGCGTAGCTCTCGCAGGCCCCCTCCGCGCCGGCCTTGCACAGCGCTTCGCAGGTCCCCAGGGGCACCTTGTTGGCCGCTGAGCACACGACGTCCAGGGCGTCGCGAACCATCTCCGAGGTCGACGCCGCAGCCACGGCCAGGTCCGGGTGGCGCGACGCGAGCGCGGCGCAGCCTGACCTGAAGCCTTGTCGGCACGCCTTGGCGATGAGCGTCGCGCCGCTGAGATCCTTGGCCTTGAGTCTCTTGAGGCCCACGTTGGTGCAGCCGACGAGCGATCCCATGCGGCAGGCCCGTTTGTCGTGCTCGGCGGCGCGCTCGAGGTCTTTGGCGACCCCTTTGCCGTGTTCGAGATAGAACCCGAACTCCGCGCACGCGTCAGGGTGACCGAGGCTGCAGGCGGTCTCCATCACGCGAGCGGAGTCTGACAGAGAGGCCGGGACGTCGGCACCTCGCGCATAGCGCAGCCCGAGCTGAAACAGCTTCCCACAGGAGCGTGGATCGTGGAGCTTGCAGCCACGCGCCCAGGCGCTCGCCGCCGCCTTCGGGTCTCGGGTCGACGTCAGGTCGTTTTTGTTGCCCAGGATCCGGCAGCCGGTGAAGCCTCCGGCGTCGCAGGCTCGGTTCAAGAAGCGCAGGCTCTTGGGTCGGTCCTTCACCGCCCCGCCACGCCCCGCGCCGGTCAGAAAGCCTGCCACCGAGCAGCCGAAGGCAGCGCCCTTCTCGCAGGCCAACGTCGCCTCGGCGAACCCGCGCTTGTCATCGGGGGTGCGGCCGTGAAGCTTCGACAGCCACGTGTCAGCGCCGTATGCACACGCCTGCCAGACGCCGGCACGGCAGCCCTTGTCCCAATAGCGCGCGCTGGCGGGGAGGTCGGGTTTGGTGCCCAGCGCCTTGTTGTAGGAGAACCCGACCAGCAGGCACTGCCGCCCGTCGCCCCCTTCGCAGCCGAGCTTGTTTGCCACGATGGCGCGGTCCCAGGCTATCGGCGCGCCAGAACCGGTGCGGAAAGCGTCGGCCAGTCGAGCGCACTTTTGGGGAGCGTCGGCGCTGCATCCTCCGGACAGTCGGGCGGGCAGCTTGTCGGCCGGCGGCCCCGCCGGCGATCGGCTGGGCGCGGCGTCGGTGGGAGGATTTGACGGTGTCCGGGGGACCGCCGCCGTGGGGGCCGCCAGGTCGTCCACCGGGGGGGCCGCCCGCCCGGAGACGCATCGATGCGAGCTCTGCGATGAGGAGCCGTCGATCCGGATCTCGCCACGGCAGTCGCCATCTTTGCACACCGCTTCGTAGGTGAAGACCCCATCGCCCTGGGCCTCCAGCTTGATCTTCGTGCACCCCTGCTCTTCGAGGAGCGTACGGGCGCGCTTCTCGGGGTTGCCGCAGGCCGTGAGGAGCGGCGTGCCCAGGACCAACACCAGCGCGATTCTGCAGAGCATGACCGTCACCCCGTGACGTGTGGCGTTTCGGGAGCTCGTCGCCGGTGGCGGCCCGCCTTCGCTCGACCGCATCGTCGGTCCCCCCGGAACCGTTGAACACCGTGAGGCTGTTCGCGTCAAGTGGTGGGGGCGAGTTCGACGAGCTGCTGGCCTGGCGTGGCGCCTGTCGGCCTGGCCTCATGAGCGAGCTCGGACCGGTGATGATGGGGTGGTGCCCCGAGGTCCCTCAAGGGCCTCAAGGGGGGCTGGGGGGCAACGCCAGATGGACCGTCTCACCGATCACGTCGCACTCACCCTCGATCACCTCGACTGCGCTCTGCACGGCGGTCGCGTGGCCCTCCCGGGATCCCGCCACGCGATACACGCCCGGCCGCTGAAAGGCTCCCTCGTGCCGACATGGCCGCGACTCGTCGGCCTCGGCGGGGAGCAACGTCTCCCAGTAAAGACCCTCTTGCGCGTGCACCACGGCGTCACACAGCGCCCCGTCCAGCCCATCGGTCACGAACACCACCAAGCCAGGCGCCGGCACGCCGCACGGCGTCTCTCCGGTGGCGCTGTCACAGGCGGAAAAGGCGATCGCGCTGGCGAGCACGAGCTGGGCAGCGATTGCGCGCACGACCGAATGCTGCAACAGTCACCTCCGGCGTGTCAAAGCACGCCAACGCCGCTATGGACAAACGACTCAAGTCATTACTTCAGAGCATGGGTGACCTCATCGAGGCCGGTGATCTCGCCGGCATCGACAACTCGACTGTCGCCGCGTTCGAGAGTGAAGTCGCTCGCCTCGGCGAGTGCGACCACGCCATCACCACCGCGAGCGGAACGCTCGGGCTGACGCTGTGCCTGGAGGCGGCGCGAGTCGGGCCGGGTCACGAGGTCATCGTGCCCGCGCTAGCCTCCTTTGGGACCCTCGCGGCGGTGATCCGGCGTGGCGCGACGGCGGTCATCGTGGACGTCGACCCCCGGCGCCTGACGATCTGCGTGGCCGCCGCGAAGGCCGCCGTCACGCCCCGCACACGAGCGGTCCTGGCGGTACACGCGCTGGGGATCTCCCCTGACGTGGCTGGCCTTCGCGAGGTCGTCGATGGGGCGTTCATCCTCGAGGACGCGACCCAGGGGTTCCCCGGACCGCTGCTGGGTGACGCGTCGTCGGTGAGCTTCTCCAGCGGCCGGCGCGCCGTCGTGCTCGGCGAGGGCGCGGCGGTGCTGACCCGGGACTCCTTTTTGGGTGAGCGCATTCGGCGTGCGGCCTGTCTGGGTCACGTAGGGGTTCGGCTCGATGGTCGCGCCGTTCAGCTGTCGGGCGGTCACGGCACCTTCGGGACGTCCGCCCGCATGCCGGCGCTTCAGGCCGCCTTGGGTCTGTATCGCTTGGCCGGCCTGGAGGCTCGGTTGACCGAGTTGCGCGAGGGCCTGAGCCGCGCCCTGGACGTCGCCGCGGAGCTCGGGCTCGATCTCCTGGGGCCCCCGCGGTTGCCGCTGGGCGCGTGTTTTCGTGGGCCCGCTGCCAAGCGCGAGCTGCTCGTCGAGCGTGGCTTCCGTGTAGGGCCCGCGGGGGTCTATCCAGCGCATCTCGAGCCGGCGGCGCTGCGCCATAAACAGATCCGGGTCTGTCCAACCCCACGGGCGGATGCGCTGGCGGTCGATCTGGTGACCGTCGACGTCGTCGGGTCTGGCGGGTAGAGTCGCCAGCGATGACACGAATGCATGGTGGGATTGCTGTGGTCGGCGCCGGGTACTGGGGCCGTAACATCGTTCGCAATATCGCTCAGCTCGGTCGGCTCGCCGCGATCGTAGACAGCGACGCGAGCGTCCGTGCGCGCTTCGCGAGCGACTACCCGAAGGTGGTCGTGACCGGTCACCTGGACGAGGTGTTGGGCGATCCGTCCATCGGCGGCGTGATGGTCGCCGTGCCTGCCCCACAGCACTATGACGTCGCCATGCGGGTCATCGAGGCCGGCAAGCACACCTATGTAGAGAAGCCGCTGGCCCTGCGGTTGGAGCATGGGCGCACGCTGGTGGCGCGGGCACGACAGATGGGGGTCCGCCTGATGGTCGGCCACCTGCTGCTGTATCATCCCTGCGTCCAGTACATCCGACGGGCGATCGACCGCTCGGAGCTGGGCGATGTGCTGTATCTGCACAGCCAGCGCGTGAACCTGGGGAAGGTCCGATCCGATGAGAACGCGATGTGGTCGCTGGCCCCGCATGACATCTCGGTGGCCCTGTACCTCCTCGACCAGACCCCAGCACGGGTGGCCGCGCAGGGGTTCTGCTATCTCCAGAAGGACTCCAACATCCACGACGTCGTGTTTTTGACGCTGTCGTTTTCGGGCGGGCAGGCGGCGCACTTTCACGTGTCCTGGCTCGACCCCCACAAGCGTCGTCGACTGACGGTCGTCGGCTCGGAGAAGATGCTGAGCTTCGACGACATGCAGGCCGCCGAGAAGGTGCGGGTGTATGACAAGGGGGTCGGGGTGCTGGACGGCCAGGCCTACGAGACCTACGCCGACCTGTTGAGCTTGCGTCAGGGGGACGTCGTCATCCCGCACATCCCCATGCGCGAGCCGCTCAGGGCGCTGTGTGAGGACTTCCTGGCGGTGGTGGACGAGGGCGCCGCGCCTCGCGCTGACGGTGCCGGGGGCGCGGCGGTCTTGGCCGTGTTGGAGGCCGCCCAGCGCTCGTTGTCCGCGGGGGGGCGCTCCGTCGATGTGGAGTGGGACGCGTGAGCGCGCCCGCGCCGGAGGGGGTGTTCGTGCACCCCAGCGCCTTGTTGGATGCACCCAGTGATGTAGGGCGGGGGACT
>JAAZYN010000262.1 GCA_014239625.1 Myxococcales bacterium
TGCGGTCAGGGCGCCTGCGCGTCGACGGGGGTGACCTCGTGTGTCTCGGGTGTTGAGCAAGACGACTGCACGCAAGGCGTCGCGGCGGCGGATGACGCGACCTGCGACGGTGTCGACGACGACTGTGACGGCCAGACCGACGAGGACTATACGGCCGCCTCGACGAGCTGTGGTGAGGGCGCCTGCGCGTCGACGGGGGTGACCTCGTGTGTCTCGGGCGTCGAAGGCGACAGCTGCACCGCCGGGGTCGCGGCGGCGGATGACGCGACCTGCGACGGTGTCGATGACGACTGTGATGGCGCGACCGACGAGGACCTGGGTGCCAACGGTTGGGGCTGTCCCGAGCTCATCGAGCCCGGTGACCTGGTCGCGACCTCGCCCTATGGCATGCGAGTGGATCTCACGTGGACGGATCTGTCGTCGTACGAGGACGGCTATGAGGTGTGGCGAAGCTGTGAGGCCGATGAGGGCGCAAACCTCGACGGCTTCTGCCTGATCGCGACCTTGCCGCCGGACACGCAGAGTCACCGAGACAGCCGCGCGTTGGAGGGCTCTCTGCTCACCTACCGGGTGTCGGCGGTCGCGATGGGCGACGAGAAATCGTCGACGACGACGGCGGAGACGGCACCCCGTGTCGACACCCCGATGCGTCCGTCTCCGCAGGGGGCTTGGCTGCTCGGGGACGGCGAGCCGCTGGTGTTGCCCACCTCCGTCATCATTCGCTCCAACGTGGACGCCGCTTCGCTCCGAATCCTCCTGCGGGATGGCGATCCGCATTCCTTCCAGGGCCGGCTCGGCGCCGGGGGATACGGGGTTCAGTGGGTCGGTGGTTGGGCGGGAACGTTCGAGTGCACCCCGACCGTGGAGACCTGTGACGAGGTGGATAACGACTGCGATGGGTTGATCGACGAAAACGATGTGTGTGTCGGAGCCTATCTGCCCATCCAGGCCGGTGTGTTCTCGATGGGATCCCCCTTGTCAGAGGACTGTCGGTCCGACGAGGAGACGGCGCACGAGGTCACGCTCACCCATGACTTTGTGATGAAGCAGACCGAGGTGACCCAGGCGCAGTGGGAGCATGCCTTTGGGCTGAACCAGTCGTACTTCTCCGAGTGGGGCCCTGGCGCCGACTGTGGAGGCACGTGTCCCGTAGAGAACATGACCACTTGGGACGCCCTCGAGTATTGCAACCGGCTGAGCATCGCCGAAGGGCTGGACCCCTGTTACAACCTCGTCATCTGCGCGGGACAAGGCTTCGGCATGGGGGCCACCTGCCTGCTGGCGATCGTCGACGACGACGGTGGCGGTGGCGTGGTTCAGGCATGTGAGGGCTACCGCCTGCCCACCGAGGCGGAGTGGGAATATGCGGCCAGGGCCGGTACCACCGGGGCCACGCCCGCGGGGAATATCGCGCCCGAGGACTGCGACGGCACGTCCGACGTGATCCATGGGGTGGCCTGGTACAACGGCAACACACCGGTGGCAGGGCCCCAACCGGTCGCAGCAAAGGCGCAGAACCCCTGGGGGCTCTACGACATGCTGGGCAACGTCGCCGAGTGGACCTGGGACGGCAGCGATGCCAGCGCTTACGGCACCGTAGCAGTCACCGATCCGATAGGAGCGCCGGGCTTTGGAGATGCCGCTCGCCTGATCCGGGGTGGTGACTGGGGGGCCAGCCCGGGGCTCCTGCGATCGGCATCCCGCCAGACTCTGAGCGCCGACGCGCGGAGCTCGGCGGTGGGTTTACGGCCGGTAAGGACCATCCCGGATGCTGCGGCCTATGTCGCGAAGCCTGCGGTCGAAGTTCCGGGCCTCCTGGAGGTTCGGTTCCACCTCATCGGAGGCGAGCCGGTCGATGACCTGCCGGCCGGTCTGGTGACGTTCGAGGCGATCGGTGACGAGGGCTACGTGATCATCGCGGAGCCAACCGCTGATGGGGTCGGGGTCGTGGTGTCGGCGGCAACACCGGTGGGCTTGTATCGCGGTGGGATGGCGCTCCTGAGCCTGCTCTTGACGCCCGATCTGAGCGCGCGTCGAGAGACCATCGAGCATCACATCGCCCTGAGCTATCCCGATCACGAGATCCGCGGGCCGTACGACGCCATCGAAAACCTCACCATCAGCACGCAGGATCCGACGACCATCTCGGCGATGACCCTGGAGCGGCTCGATCAGCTCGCGCGGGCTGGAGCGACGCATCACTTCTTCCACTGGACCCACACGCCGATGAACCCGGCGCTCTGGGACGCCACGTTCAGGGAGCCCTATCGAAGCTACCGCGACGCGGCGGCGGACCGGTTCGTGGAGCTCATCGTCGATGTGGGTGGTGGAGGCCCGAGCCAGTCCGTGACGCCCTGGGGCTATGCCTTCGTCGATGGTCTCGCGATCCACGAGGAGCCTTTCGGGCTGCAGGAGGGAGCGGACGGTATCTGGCGCGCCACAGAGGAGATCGTCGTCCCGCAGGTCATCAACGATCCAGGGATGTCGGACCCGACAGCGTGGCTCGCCGGCGCGTGTCCAGGGCAACCGTCTCATTGGACGTATGACTCAGAGGTCGGGCACGACGCTCCCGGGAGCTGGCGGCTGGACGGAGACGGCGCGGGCACCTGCTCGACGCTCGAGCAATATCCTGACCCGTCTGACATGGTCGATGGTCGGTACCTGCTCACGGTCTGGGTCAGAAACGACTCCGACGGGCTCTACGGCGGTGACTACAGCGACAGCTGGGGGCAACTCTCGCTGTCCCTCACGTTCCAGGATGGCCAGGTCCTGGAGGGCATCGCGATCACCCCGGACATCGCCGAGGCCAAGCCGGCCAACTCGGATGGATCGGACTGGTTCGAGTTGAAGGACACCTTCGTGATCGACGGCGTCGCGGCTGGAAACCCGGTCGTAGGAGTGCGGCTGTGGGCCCGATCCATGGCGGGGGTGGGGACCTACTGGATGGACGACCTGACCCTCGATCGTATCGACGGCGCGCTGCGGAACATCGCGGGCGGTGTCCATCCGCCCGTGGTCACGAGCTCGGACGGACAGACGACGTATGTGGAAGGGGTCGACTACGAGGTCTGTCAGGTGGGGGAGGACAACGGGGTAACCACCGAGATCTGTACGCCGCCGCCGGGGTCTGGCTTGGGCGCGCCGCAGTACGAGACCGTGTACTGGCCCAACAACCCCGGAGGGACCTTGTTTGGGGGCCTGGAGGCCCGCTACTCGCGACGCTTGACCCCCTTTGAGATTCGGTGGCTGCCCGGCGGGAGCTGGCCCGCCGACAGCCAGGTGCTGGTGAGTTACGACATCGAGCTGCCGTACCAGTTTCAAAACGGGACCACAGGGGGTAGTCATGCCTCACAGCGCTACAACTACTGCTCCTTTGACGCGGTGTTCGACGGCTTGGATTGGGGCGCGGCGTTCGACCGGATCATGGGCGGCGGGGCCGATGAGCTCGGGCTGGATCACCTCTATTTCAATGTGACCGAGGTGCGCGGCGTCAATCGGAGTGTGGGCTGCTTTGACAAGGTGATGGTGGACGGCGTCTGGCAATGGCAGGCGAAGCGTTCGAATGCCGCCCTCTTCGCTGCCGTCCCCAACCGCCTGATCGCCGAGGCGAAGGCGCGCAACCCGGGCGCGACCATCTTCATGCACGACGACATGTACAACCCCTTCACAAATGGCGGATCGGACGGCTATCAGGCTCGGTATGGCGGGGTCCCGGGTCGCACGACCTGCGCCCTGGGTCCCGCGCTGCAGCCCACGCTGTGTGAGGGGGTGGACGACGTGATCGAGCCCCTCGATCCGGACGTGGTGATGGTCCCCTGGGGTTATAAGCCCGACGGGCTTCGCAAGCTGGTCGCGTCGGGTCGGTTCTACGACAGCCTCGAGCGGCCGTGGCTGTCGGGTCCTGGCGGCGTGGAGATCACGCTGAATGATTGGGCCGCGGCGGCGCATTCTTCCAATTACGTGCGCGGCGCGTCGAACTTCTTCTTCTATGGAGAGATCCTGCCCCAATCGATCCACACCTACTGGAACTACGATTGGGCGCTGCGATACCTCGTGGACTTCGAGACGCCGGAGTCGGCTTACTTTTCGCTGGACGGTCCCGCGTTCACGACAAGCACCGGGGCCGCCGCCCACGACGTGACCGGGGCGTGCGCACATCAGGGCTCGCGGTACAAGGGTGGTTTGTGCGTCACGTCGACCACCGGCGCCGGAGGCACCGTCGCGGTGGTGCCCGCAGTCGCCCGCCGGCGGTATCGGGCGGGGCTCCACGCGCGACGCGCCGACAACCAAGCGGAGGCCGCACCTCGTGCGCGCTTGCGCTGGGACCGCGGGGCGTTGGGTGAGCAGCTCGGCGAGTGGCAGGACATGGCGTTGACCGCGTCGATCTCGGACGGCTTCGCTCGCTTCGAGACCGATCCGGCTGGTGTCGTGGCTCCGGTGGGGACCATCGGAGTCGGCTTGGAGGTGGCGCTTGATGCGGCGGGGACGTTCGAGGCTCTCGACGACGTCCTGTTATGGGAATCGGTCCCGCCCTGCTTCGATGACTGCTCGGTGGCGCCGTGACCCCGGTGAGACAACGCCTCTGCGGTGTGTCGAAGGTGGCGACGCCGCAGGAGGTCCTCACCAGCCTCTCGGCCGGCGGACCTGACTAACGACGGCGTCAGGGGTCGCCAGCTACTTGGCGAGCTTGCAAGCCTCTGCCTTGGCGCTCTTGCTGGTCAAGGTCTCACACAGCTTCTTGCAGACCGACTTGCTCGTCTTGCAGACCGACGCCATGCCCTTTGCGAGGTGACCGCACGACGCGGTGTGCTTTACGTCGCACGCTTCGCCACACCGGGCCAACAGCGCGCTGAGCCTGGACGCGAAGTCTCCTTGTTTTCCGAGCATGGCTTTGTGAGCCGCACGACATCTGGCCGCGACGGCCTCCTGGTCTTGTTTTCGGACCGTGATACCGACCACGGCGTCGCTGCCGGAGGTCTTATCATCGCTGGCATCACCATTGTAGAACTCCAGCCCGACGACGGTCAGCCCATCACGAAAGCAATACTCGGAGTACACACCGTCGGGACACTTGATCTTGGTGAAGCCCTTCATCTTCTCTTTGTACTTTTCCACCAGCGCCACGACGCTCATCGGGTAGGACGCGTTTTGGCGCCTCGCGCTCTCCCCCTCTCCCCCAGTCGGCGTGCAGAGCTTGCCGCCGTCGACCACGTAGGGCTTGTGGGTCTCTTCGGCGGGTGCGTCGCGCTCCGAGCACATGGTGCCTCCGCAGCCGGTCGCGATGAGTAGGGCGGCACACGAGGCCAGCGCGAGGGGGAGAAGTCGGGACATTGAGGCTCTCTGGGTGTGGATTTGTGGAACAGAGCCATACTCGTCGCACGTTGCTGCCAGCGCAAGAGCCAGCGGCGGCACGACGCGCTGGACCAGCTGCGAGTGGCGCGTCGCGCAGCGGCCGGCCGAGCAGCTCGTCGCGGACGAGCTCGCCGAGGTCGACGACCGTGTCGGAGAGTCCCGCGAGGGACCTCCGTGGGTTACCGGCGCCATACGATGTGCCGACCTGACACCCGTCTAACACCTGGGAACCGTACCTCCCGTGGGCCGTTAGGAAGGAGTACTTTCAACGTCTCAAGAAACCCTGGAGTAATGACCATGAAGTACTCAATCGTGTGTTCAGCCATTCTGTTGGCGGCCTTTGTCTTCGGACCCGTCGGTGCGACCCCGGAGACCGGAGTTAGAGCCGTTGCGCCTCTTACACCGGTGGCAGCGCCGGCTTCCGCAGCGGTGACCGCGCCCAGCGCCGCGGAAGAGCTGGAGGTTCTTCAGTCGATGCCGCTGGCCGACGATGGTGTCGACGTCGAGCTCGAACCGGAGATGGGCAACTGCGTGGCCTGTGACGCTGGAAAGAGTAA